>CAYWJC010000111.1:0-5203 GCA_964458505.1 uncultured Candidatus Peribacteria bacterium
TCAAGGATTTCATCTGTAAATTTTTCTCTTAGATTAATTGAAGATCAAGTATCAAATGTTTCCCTATGGCTTACAAATATTTCCTCATATTCCTTGTCCACAAGATTTATTATTTCTATTTTTTCCAAATTATACCAGCTATAAAAAGAAAAAATATTCACAGTCAGTCAAAATAAAGCCAGAATAATGGTTGTGAATATCGTGAATTTTATTGATAATCTTTCGGATGTTTTAAAATTCTTCATTAATATAAAATTTAATTAAAAAACTCATTACTTTTTGAAAATGATGGAATTCACAGAAACTAATCCATATTGATTCTATATCAAAATCATTTGATGGTCTCAATCAAGCTTTTATCCAACTTTTTTCTTAAATTTGAAATATATACATCCAATTTAGCATCTCATTCAAACATTGAATCTTCTCATCACCAGATATAATTTATAATATCAGTTCTTGATACTGCCTGGTTTTTATTTTGAATCAAGTATTCAAGTATCAGAAATTCTTTCAGTGTCAGATCTATTTTTTCATTATTCTTGAATATTTCTTTTTTAGCAAGAAGTATTGAAATGTCACCATATTGGATCTCATCATAGATTTCCTTATTTCATCTTCTTAGAACCGCATTGATCCTAGCAACAAGCTCTCATAAATCAAATGGCTTAACGATATAGTCATCAGCACCCGATTCTAATCACAAAATTCTATCTCCGATCTCATCTTTGGCTGTAATCATGATAATCGGCACTTTTTTTTGTTCTAGAATCTTCTTGCATACAGTAATTCAATCAATAACAGGCAACATTATATCTAAAAGTATCAAATCAAAATCAGTTGAAATAGCTGTTTCCAGACCAGTTTTTCAATCAAAAACTCACTCAGTGTAAAATCATTCCAGCTTCAGATATTTTTGGATATTTTTGTTTATGCTTCTATTATCTTCAATAATTAGGACTTTCATAATTTTAATATTAAAAATTAATAGCTTTAATTAAATCTTATTTAAATCTAATATTTATAGAAACTTTATTGATTTCTGATCCATCTTTCGCTGAATATTCAAAAACCTCAATTGTTCATGTTTTGGATTCTGGAATTTTAAAATCAGCATTTATGTCAAAATTTCAAAAAAGTCAGATATCTTTGCTGTCAGCTGTTCAAAAACCTTCTTTAATTACATTTCAATTTGAATCCATTATTCTGTAAGCGAAAGAATTTTCAAAAACCCTTGCTTCTCATTTCAAATTCACAGGAGAAGGAATTTCTTCATTTTCAATTGGCGAGTACAATATTATATTTTTTTCTTTTAATAATGTTATATTTTCAGCTATTTTAATATTTTCTATATTTTTTCATGAAACTTTTATCTCAAAGGTTTTCTTTAAACTATCTGTCTGAATATTTTCTCCATTCAATCAAACCAAAGAAGCTCAGCTTCATATATTTATTTTTTGTGTTTCTCAATTTTGGATTATATAAAGAAAATTTCAATCTATCCTGTCCACATTTCAGGAAAATGAAAAGTCTGCCTGACTGCATTTAATATCAGGTTTTAATGAGGGATTTCAATATCTTAAATAAGTTCAATCTTCACATTTCCAAAAATTTTGTTTTCAAGGAAAACAAATAACGAAAAAAATAACAGCTATCAGTAATAGAAATCAAATCAATATCAATATTTTATTATATTTCATAAAGCTTAATTTAATGCACCAATAATTATATTCATTTTATTAAATTAATCTAAACTTTTTATCTAAATATTTAGATATTATAAGGTTCATTTTTTTATGCAATCATACTTTCGCACTCAGCTGCACTTATTGTTATTAGAAATAACCTCAAGAGCATAAAATGCAATAAGTAAAACTAATAAGATTGAAATCAAAACAGATAATTTTTTCATATTAAAATTGTTCAAAATAAATGTTTTCATATCATTTCTCTGATAATTTCCCAGTGCATTCCTTTACTATTTCCGGGTTTCAGCAAATATAAAATTCGGTATCTTGAGAAAAATCAAACTCATTGATGTCAATCCTTCATTTACGATATGTTCAACAATTCTCTGACAGTCAAGAACAATAGATCTTATAATTCAGATTCGGCAGTTTCTTTATTTCTTCCTCATAGAATATATCATCCATATTCTTTACTCAAAAAAACAGAAAGTTTTCACTCAACTTATTTTTTGAAATTATTGAAAAAATCGGTGAAAGTCATGTTCATGTAGCCAGAAAAACCTTCGGTTTTTTTGTTTCTTTCAAGACGAAATGTCAAAAAATTCATTCTATAAATATCATATCTCAGATATTCGATTCTTTTAGCTTTTGCGATCATTTTCAATCTTTGTTTAATCTTATGCAAAAGGTCAAAATTCAATCATTATAAGAAACAATAGAGTAAGATCTTTCGAATTCTCCAGTCTCATCTTTCCATGCGAATTTGGCAAATTGACCAGGTATAACATAAAAAGAGGTTGTCGAATAAATCTTAAGTTCAATTATATCTTTAGTTAAGAATTCTTTTGATACTATTGTTGATTTTATCAGTTCTTTTTTAGTATTTTCTCATCAGATCAATTCAAAATCTTCTTTTCATACTCAACAGACAGGGCATTTCCAAGAATCCGGAATATCTTCAAATTTTGTTCATGGAAGTATTCATGAATCCAGATCTCATTTTTCCTCATCATAAATATATCCGCATGGAATACATACATAAAGTGGCTTTCAAGATGCTGCATGCATAGTGTTTCTATTCAAAAAAGCAACGCTTCTGAATATAACAAGACTCCCTATTAAAACCATGTAAAAGCCTTCGAATCTTGATGAAAAAGCAACATGCAAAGCTAAAATCAGAAAAAGAGGATAAACCAAAGATTGAATTTTATTCCAAGCTCACTTTAAGATTTTAACCGAAAAATTATTTGAAGTGACTCAAAGAATAAAAATTAGGATCAATCAAACTATTCAACTCAAAACATCAAGTTCTTTGATATTCGCCAATACAAAAAACGCATTAGAATAAATTTTTTCAAAATAAAAATAAACTCAAGTATGAGCCAAGGCTAGAAAAAATGAGATCACTCAAAAAACCCTTCTCCAAGGAAGCAGTTTCTGAAAATCAAACATTGATATTATCGGAGAAACAAGCAAAGATAACGTTACATAAAGAAATGAGATTCTTCATAAATCCCTTAATGCAAGATTAATTTCTCATTGGTGTGAATAATAAAATCCGAAATATAGGATTATTCAAGGGATAATTGCAATTATGTATTTTTTCATGCATTTTGATTTATTAACTAGCTCTTGTTTCTGTATTCGGTTTTGGCATATCTTCTTTTACCGGTGTATTTTCTATTGTAGATTCTTGAGTCTCTGGAATTTGTATAATTTGCGGTGGAACTGGTGCTTGTGTTGTGTTTTGCACTGGAGTTATTTGAGTTGATGTTGGCGTTGGAATTGCTTCTTGTACAGGTATTTGTGTAGTTTTTGGAACTGGTTTTGTATATTTTTTTGGAACAACTGGAGCGGATTTTGTGGTAATATTGTTCTCTTGGATAATTTCAGGAATTTCAATATTTTTTTCGTTTAGATTCTCAGATCCTGAATCAGCATTTGCACCGCTTGAAAAGCTTCAAGAATTTGTGGCAATTTGTTTTTTTATTTTCTCTTCGTTTATTTTATTTAAATCTGTAACTTTTCAAGCAAAATCTTGATTTGAATCATTTAAAGAAAATAAATATAAGAAATTAGTTCATAGGACTAAAAATATTCCTCATATAATTATTAGTATGACTGATAATTTTTTTGATTCCATTTTATTGTATTTAAAAAATATTAAATCAGATTAATGGGACTTCTTAATTGATTCTTAATTACTTAAGTAAATCTTAAATCATATTTTGATATCATATCTTTAGTATAGAACACTTTTTTAGAAGAGGAAATAATTATTCAAGATAAACCGTTTTTCTCCATGAATTTAATAGCTTCCAATGTATCCATATTAAAAATAGCCTTATTCAAAGCATCAGCTTCGTAGGTTTTATCTGCAATTATACTCACACTTACTTTTTGAAAATCATTATTTTGGGTTTTGGGATTTATTATATGATGATGTTTTTTTCATTCTATTTCCCATTTTCTTCTATAATTTCCTGAAGTTGCAATTGCTTTGTTTGAAATGTTCATAGTGGCAAGCAAAGATAAATCAAAAGGGTTTTCAATTCCTATAATCCAACCATTTCCATTGATATAAAATCCGGAAGCATAAATGTCTCATCACGCATTCACAAAAAAATCATCATATCATAAGTCCAATAAAATCTGTGAAGCCAAATCCACAGCATATCATTTCCCTATTCATCAAAAATCAAGATTTTGATTTTTTTCAAGAATCACGGTTTTTCATTCGATTTTCAATAAATCAAAATCTAGATTTGCTTTTGTTTCTGTTTTTATGAAATCGCCCGAATCAAAAGAATTTGAATATCAAAAATTTGAAATGTTAACAAGCGGATTGAAATATCAACCTGTTTTCTTATAAAATCTTTTAGATAAGCTAATCAAGTCAATGAATCTTTCTGAAACTTCTAATTTTTTATTATAATTCAACAGATTTAGTGATGAATCAGGAAGAAATCTTGAGAATTCCTTCTCAAATAAACCAAAAAATTCAAATACAGAATCAATTATTTTCTCCGTGTTTGAATCATCAGAAATGACAGATATCTCAATATCCGTTCAAAGCATTTTTTTCGTTTTTTGGTATTCCATTTGAAATTTTTTATGAAGAATCGATTATATTGAAATGAGAAATTAATTCAATTTTTTAAAATAACAACAATTTTTTATTGCATTTTTCAGTTTTTATCTATAATACAACCACCGATTATTTGGCGCCATGGCAGATCGGTTATGCAGAGGCCTGCAAAGCCTTGGAGAGCGGTTCGACTCCGCTTGGTGCCTCCAAATTGACTGAAACTTCTCCCGAAAGGGGGTTTTTTTGTTTATCAGAGCTATCTGTGGGTTCGTCTTTGGTATCATTGTTTTCTACCCTACTCTTGGCGAACCTGAAATATGTATCTACTCTGATTTCTCCCTCAACTTTATATACTTATAATGATAATATAATTATCCTTTCTGCCTCACGTTTAGTTGATATTAGTCACAAATGGGAATCTTGGTAT
>CAYWJC010000112.1:0-2408 GCA_964458505.1 uncultured Candidatus Peribacteria bacterium
CCCCACAATAATGATTATAAATAATTACGATTTCTTATGAATACAAACTACGAAAGAAGAATCAAAAAAATCCTATGAAGAAGACTTACAAATAAGCTAGAGAAAGATCTGAATAGAATACTCAAAAGTATCGATTCCGATATTTGGAATGTATTTGGAGATTTCCTGAATAATTTCAAATGATTGAAGGATGAAGAAATAAGGGAACTTAATTTAAATATGGCTTCTTGCATAGAACAAAAGTCAAATATAAATCTGGATGATACATGAATGCCTGTTGCTGAACTAGAATTCTATGACTGATATTGAAAAACATTCACAGATGAAGAAAACCAAATTTATAGAAATTCAATTGAAGATAATCTGAATGAAAGGCATGAAAGAGCTATGATAGGATTCAGAAAGCTTATGGGAGAGCATGGAGATTTTTTTAGACTAAGATGAAATTACCTTTCATCATATTTCAATCTCATAGTCGACAAATATGATATCGATGACGTCAAGAAGGCTGATTTTGATCTCGATACCCTAGAGAAAGATTGGGAATTCTTAATCAACTTCAAAAATGAAATCGAAAATCTGGATAAATTAAAAAAATGATATATCATCAGGAATTTATGAGATATAGATGAGACCAGAGATTATCTATTATCTTTGTTAGGCTATCTTACGCGAAATAAGAGGCTCTTTATTTTGAATTCTATGATAAAAAATAAAGATGAAGCCGTATTACTTAAAAGATTGAATGAAATCATAATCGATTTTGATCTTGATGAATTCCTAAAAGAAGCTGCATTGTCCAATACGGTTTTTGTTGATATCTATAACAAAAGAACCTATGGACAATGATATAAAGAAGATGATATGTGGCCAATTCTTGAATATCTCTGGAAGAAATACAAGAAACCTGACGAGTTTCTAGAGGACGATATTGAGAAAATATACCGGTCAATCTGAGTCAGAAAAATAAAACTTGATAAAATCTATGAATTCCATAATTTTGTAATAACCAAAAAAGAGGCGATAGGTTCAGAGAAATCCAGGGTCAAGACAATATTCCGGGAGGCTCTTGAATTCTGACACATTCCATATTTTCTGGATATTTACTATAATATAGGAAATGAGACATACCAAAAGAAATTCAAAGAAGCCTTAAGGATTTTGTGAGTAAGGTTTAGAGGATAAATCTGCTGGAAACTGAAAGAGCTTAAGAACATGCTGAACTCTATGTAAATATTGATTGATGCTTGATTATGGCTAATATGTAATGGATTCATATGATTATTCTTTATCCATCAATGAGGTGGATCACCGCGACGTGTCTCCTCGTGATAACGAGATATAAAAACGTTAAGTCACTATAGCCTTTAATGCTTCCACATTTCCATATTAAGAATTTATAAAACGGCAATTTCAGAAAGTCTATTCTTTATCAATATTGGCTCAATTTTATCATTTATATAATCAACTTCTTCTGTATAATCTATATCATCAAAATAACAAAGTTGCTCTCTGAAGATTTTCTCGTTAAAAGATCATCCAAATATGAGTCTTGCTCTGTCAGATATTTCTGAAATTGAATAATAATCCTTTGTAATAAGATACATGTCAACATAATCCTTCCATTTAGATCTGCTTCATATTGCATAAGCCTTCAAGGCAGCGATATCAAGAAGCTCAAGAGATTTTATTCAAGGAAGAATGTTCGTGTTTCATTTAATATCAAAAGGAAAATATAAAAAAGTAAATTTCACACCATCAATGATTACTGTTAATTCATCTTCATTTTTAACTAAAGTTTTTGTAACGGAATATCAGAATTTTTTAATTGTTGAAATTATCCTATTGTGATTTATCGGCTTATTGGAAAATAAATCGAAGTCAATGCTTTTACGATGTCAAATATACAATGACATGGCAGTTCCTCATACCAGATAGAAACTATTTGAAAATTCTTTGACTAATCTTAATAACGCTAGCTGATTGATAGATAAGATTTCTTTATGCATTTTTTACAAATAAATCCATAAAATTAACTTCAATTTTATTTATATTGATGCGTTTTTTTGATTTTATATTATCATACGCAATTAAAAAATCTTTTTTTCATAAGATAGCAAGCAATTGCTTCAGATCTGACCAATCTCAATTTTTGATTACTCATTCTAAAACAGCTTCTTTTGATAAGGAATTCAAATCGCTTATATACCAAAAAAGATATTTCCTAGATTCTGTAAATTCAGATAAATTCATGATTTATGTGATTAATTCATATCTGGATTATAAAGGAAAACACATTATTATCAAATATAAATCTTAACAAGATTTTATGTTATTTAAAGAAAAATATCATATTCGTGATCCTTATATATGTAGGTGGATCCAGATGATGATTATTTATTATCCAT
>CAYWJC010000113.1:0-3912 GCA_964458505.1 uncultured Candidatus Peribacteria bacterium
TCCTGCTTTAACTGTTGCTGTCAGGGATAAGATTCTTTCAATCCATCAAGTTTCTAAAACTCTTGTCTGAAAAGAAGAAAAAATGGAACTTTTATATAATTATCTTTCAAGTTCAGAATTTAAATCAAAAATTGAAAACATTATAGACGCTTTCAAATCAATGAAAGATGATCTTGAATCCGAAAAACGTTCAATGGCTCGTATTTGGGCAAAACGCGAAAAAGAACTTGAGAGAATCATAAATAATACTAGTTTTCTATATTGAGATATGCAATGATTGATGTGATCGAGCTTAGGAAAAATAGAGTATTTGGAGCTTTGAGGAGGTATGGAAGAATAATATATAAATAATTTAATTATGAAAATTCCAGAACATGCAGAAATGGTTTTTAAGTGAAAGATATTTGATACTTATCAATGAGAACAGGAAATGGAAAAGAAGATGAATTGAAAAAAACATATTTTGAAATTATTTTGACATATAAAGAAATATTGCTATAAATTAGATAAATACTTAAAAAAAACCTATGAAAAGAAATAAATTAACCGAAGAGCTTTTATGAAAAAAAGTTACATTTACACCAATGGCAAACAATAAATTAAAATGTAATGTCTGTTGAGATGCGGTGAATAAATGAAGGACTGATGCTCACAGAAGCATTCATGAAAGATTAAACGTTCCAAAATTTTCGTCTATAATTGAAAAGACTAATTCTCAAATTAACTTTGTTTTAGATGAAATGAAAAAAGTAGCTTGAAGGTCTGCTGGTAGGAATCATTTCAATAATATCTTATGGGATACTTGAGTTTGAAATATAATTGAAAAAATCAGGAATAGGATGAAAAAATTTACTCAAACCGAGCGTTCCCAAATAATTTGATATGAAGAAATGGAAAATTTTAAAAGTGAACCAAAATGATTGCCAAAAATTAATAGTAGGACTTGATGGTCTAGATAGACAAATAATTTTAACCTAGTTTTTAGATAGCATGTTCTTACCGATACATATAAAGAACTCAAATTGAAAGCAAGTGCTTTTTTATGATTGAGCATCAAAAACTAATTGTCTGATTTGATCGATGAAATCATTTTTTTTGAGTTTGATAGCTAAAGATAAAAAAGTAGATATCGAGGCGGCTTTGCCTTATGAGATAGTCATGCTGTGACCTTCAGAAGAAACCAGTTCAGCAATAATGGATATTAAAACTGAAATATATGGGATCCTTTGACATGAAATTAAATTGCCGATTTCGTGTGTTTGATTTGGCGATTTATTTAAGTTAGAACAGGAGCTTCCAGAAAATAAGGACGAAGATTTATTAATCCTTTTAGAGAAGTGTCTTGAAGAAGAATTGTTCAAAGAAGAAAATTCAACTAAAGACGGATTAAAAAGAGTCGCGGTTTCATCCTGATGAATGTATGGTAAATTTTCCTCAGAAGATTTAAAATGTTTTGATACGGAAAAACTTTTAGAAGATAATTTTGAATCTTCAAATTTTCGGCTTAATAAAAGTCAAATAAGAGAAAGTAATAGATTACTATGAATACCAAAACAAGGAGTTAAATTCTAATTTAATCAGTAAAACCTTAAACTGTTTTCATATATCTGTTTTTCAATTATTTCAGGATCTTCGTTGCGAAGATCCTTTATTTTATCAAGTACAAATTTTGTATAACCTGATGTATTGATTTTTTTTCATCTGAAAGGTTCTGGCGTAAGAAATGGAGCATCTGTTTCTATTAAAATTCTCTCAAGAGGAATTTTTGAAGCAGCCTCTTGTATTCATTTAGCATTTTTGAATGTTATTATTCATGAAAAACCTATATATGCCTCCTCAGAATAATTTAAAAATTTCAAAGCCTGTTCATAATTTCAAGTAAAACAATGAATTACAAATTTTCTTACTTTAAATTTTTCTAAAAATAAGAAAGTATCATCCCAAGCATCACGAGTATGAATTACCAAAGGAAGATTGAATTTGGTAGCGAGTTTTAAATTTTCTTCAAATGTCTTATATTGTATCATTTTTTCATTATCTATTTTTGCATCATCTATTTTGAAAAAATCAAATCAGGCTTCTCAAATTCATACGATAAATTTTCTGTTTTCTTCAATTTGTTTCTCAACTTTTTTTATTTCTTCTTCAATATTTTCAAGCATAAGTGCTTCATTTGGATGAATTAATCCAGCAACAACAAATAAATTGTCATATTTTTTTGCTAAATTCAAGGCCAGTTGAGTTGATTTAAAATCAGATCAAATAAGGGTCGAATATTTTACTCAATATTCTGACATTTTCTGAATTTCTGAATCAATGTCTTCATAATCATCAAATTGCATATGTGAATGTGTATCAAAAATCATAACTAATCGATAAATAATAATTAAATCGCAAGCTTCCGCAAGATCTCGATAATCTTTCCTTAGAGAAATTTAATAATTGAATTTTATCTATTTTTCCTTAAAATAAAAAACAATTTTTATAATAAATATGAAATCAAAAAAAGAAATCGAAGAAATTTTTGATAAAATCTATAGCCTTTATCCAGATATAAAAACTGAGTTAAAATACAATACTCCTTTTCAATTTTTGGTTGCGGTTATTATGTCGGCTCAAGCTACAGATAAGCAAGTTAATAAGATAAATGAACATTTTTTTAAAATAATCAAAGAACCAATTGATGTCTTTAGATTGTCTATTCAGGATATTCAAGATGAATTGAAAAATTTAAATTATTATAAAAATAAATCCAAATACATAAAATTGGTCTGAGAAAAGCTTTACAATGAATTTAATTCAATTATTCCAGATGATTTGGATATCTTAAGAACGTTTCCTTGAATATGAATAAAGACCGCAAAAGTTGTTCTTTGAGTCCTTTATGATGCGCCATATATTTGAGTAGATACTCATGTTCACAGGGTTATGAACAGGCTTTGAATAGTTCACACAAAAACTCCCGAGGAGACCGATAAGTATCTTGAAAGGATTTTAACACTTGAACAAAAAAGAAAAATGCATCATGCGCTTGTTCTTTTTTGAAGATATAATTGTCCTGCAAGGGCACCGAAATGCAAAGATTGCAAAATTATAGATATATGCAGTTTTGATAAGAAAAATATTTAATTTTTTTTAAAACAGTATTATTTGACAAATATATAAATCATTTATAATGAATTTATATATTTAATAATCATATAGCTGTGTCATCATTAAAAACATTATTAAACTCAAAAGATTTATTAACTTCAAGAGAGGAATCAATAGTACAATTAAAGAATATAGTTTTACAAGATATTGCGTCCGAAGCATTTATTAAACCTGAAACATTTGATTTAGTAGATAAGCTAAATTTGAATATATCTGAATTAAAGGAAATTTTAAAATACATCAATGGATGAATTGAAAAAAAATGAGAAAGATATAATTCAAGAAGATGTAAAGCACAAAAAATAGCTTTAGATAAAATAATTAAATGATTAGAAAGTCGAATCAGGTTTTTTCAGTTACCTGAAGAAACTAAGGATGAGGTAATAGAAATAATCGAAGATGAACCTAAAAGAAAATGAAAAAAATGAAAATTTCATGAAGTTATAAGATCAAAAGAAAAACTTGAAAATGATCAAAATAAAAATAATTTCAAATTTAGCGTAAAATTTGAAAGCTTAATTAAAATTTGTGATAAAAAAGAAATAATAAAATATTTAGATAGATTTAATGAAGAAGAAAAGGAAAAAGCGATCAAGATTTTAGATTTTTTAAATAATCTTGAAAATGACAGTCAGAAGGAAATAATTGCATTTATTTTAGATAGATTCAATATGTTAATGTTTAAAAATGAATTTTTAAAGTCAGAGCTACAAACAATAAAAAATAAATTTATTAAATTTACGGAATCAATTTTAGAAA
>CAYWJC010000114.1:0-4630 GCA_964458505.1 uncultured Candidatus Peribacteria bacterium
CCTAAAACTTTTGCTACCTTTTGGTTACAAAAGTAGAGAAGATACAACTAATAGGAGAGATTATGAAACAAATCAATAAAATCTTTTCTACTAATTTAAATTTTTCTCATCATCAATAATTATAAGATTAAACTTCAACCTCAAGCCCTACAGGACAATGGTCGGATCATATGATCTCTGGTTGGATAAAAGCATTTTTAAGTTTGTCTTTTAAGATATTTGAAACTAAAAAATAATCAATGCGCCACCCGATGTTTCTAGCTCTTGCATTTGCAAAATTACTCCACCAACTGTATTGATCTCTTAGTTCAGGATAAAAATATCTGAATGTATCTATAAATCATTTATCAATAAAATTTTGGAATCCAAATCTTTCTTCTTCTGTGAATCATGCATTTCATTTGTTTGGTCCTGGATTTTTAAGATCTATTTCCTTGTGTGCAACATTTAGATCTCAGCAAACAACAACAGGTTTATTTTCCTCTAATCTTTTCATATAAACTAGAAATAAGGAATCCCAAAGTTGCCTGTATTCCAATCTCTCTAATTCTCTTTTAGAATTAGGAGTATATACAGTTATGAAATAGAAATTTTCAAATTCTAATGTGATAATTCTTCATTCTTCATCATGTTCAGGCATTCCAAGGCCATAACTAACTGAGATGGGTTTGATTTTTGTGAATATTGCAGTTCAGCTATATCATTTTTTTATTGCAGAATTCCAATAAATCTCATATCAAAGTCAGAATAGATCAAGCTTTATCGGAAATTGATCTTCAGTTGCTTTTACTTCCTGAAGCCCGATTATATCAGGTAATTCTTTTTGTATGTAATCCAAAAAACCTGTCTGAATACTTGCCCTGATTCCATTAACATTCCAGCTTATTAATTTCATATTCTAATTTTAAAAATATTAATCACAGATTATTCATATTATAAAAAATTCAAATATATTTTTACTATATCGATTTTTTGACAATTTTAAATTAATATGATTAAATATTTAAAATTAATTGATAATAAATAAGTATGACAAATTGAATATATTCGACAATGTCCTTGGATTGATTAGAAGATATGTATACAAGGATGTTCAGAAGTGAAAATATTTCATCTAGCGAAAGAAGAAAAGTGATGAAATTAAAGGAAATAACCGAGAAAAGAGCCTCAGATGTTGTAAATATCTCACCACAAGCAAAGACTCTAAATAGGCACTCCTAAATTTTTCTTTACAAACATTCAAAAATGACTATGATTCATATCATTGAAAATATATATTTAAGTAAAACAATATGAATACCTGAAGTGCACAAGCCATTAGTCTGGCAAGGGTACAAGAGTGAAAAGAATTAATACCAGTAAATTGATTAAGGGAAATTAAATCAGCTAAATCAAGGAAAGTTAAAAGCATATTAGAATCTGATGATCTGATAGCCTTTTTTTCTACTTTTAATAAAATGTCTGAAAAATTAGCAAAAGTAAATTTAGATAAATTTTTAAGCTTTATATCTGCAATTCCTAGATATTATTGAATTAGAGATTATAAATTTCATTTTTGTTTTAAAGATGTTCATGTGAATCAGGATGATTTATATGAACAAAATAAATTAAAAATTGAATTACATGAATTTTATTTACTGCTAGAGAATTTTTTAGGAGATAATCAAGAAAAATCATCAATAAAATTACATAAACATAAAATTGATTCAGAATCTTGACACTTAGGAGAAGAATATATCAATTTTCCATTTATTTTCGACTGACATGAGATTTGATTTTTTTCGATAAATAAAAATAAGGAAAATATAAACAAGGAAATCATCAATACTATTTCCCAGCAAATCATGACTTTTACAAAAATTAAGTTATGAGAAGCTTATCATAAAAAACTTTCAAAAACAGATTGACTTACATGACTTCCAAATAGGAGAGATCTTATTTCAAAGCTAAAAATAGAAATAGCAAAAGCGCAAAGAGAAAAAATATGATACGTTAGTGTATGCATGATTGATGCTGATAATTTCAAGGAAGTGAATGATATTTTTTGACATATTGAAGGAGACAGGGTACTTATAAAAACTGCTGATATTCTAACAAAAACCATTAGACCTGGTGATATAGCATGAAGACTTTGATGAGAGGAATTTTTAATTATTCTTTCTCATAAAGATTTTGATGACGCAAAAACTGTTTCAGAAAGAATCAGAAAAAAATTTGAGAAAGAGGATTTTAAGCTATCCTGTAATTGAAATGTTAGGGAAAAAGTTACTGTAAGCATATGAGTAAATACAATTTCATGGAATAAATTGAATGAGGATAGTATCGAAACATATATCAAAGAAGCTGATTTTGCGCTATATAGAGCTAAAGATTGATGAAGAAATAAAGTAGTGCTTTTTAATAATGAAAAATTATAAAAAAATACTAGCCTTTTAAAAAATATATATATAATCTTTTCTATTAATATTTAGAAAGGATTTTTTTATGGAAATAAAAGATTTAAGTTTAAAACAAATAATTGATGAAATCAAAGCATGAAAAATTTCACAAAAAGAGGTTTATGATTATTTTTTGGATAGGATAAAAAAAATTGATCCACAGATTGAAGCATTTAATTTTATAAATGAAGAATTTATAGAAAAAGACATAAGTTCTGCCTTAGTTTGAGTTCCGATTTGAGTGAAGGATTTATTTTGTGAAAAATGAATTAAAACTACTGCTTCTTCAAAAATGCTTGAAAATTTCGTTCCACCATATGATTCAACCATTATCAAAAAACTTAAAGATGCTTGATTTTCAAGTATCTGAAAACTTAACTTAGATGAATTTGCAATGGGTTGAAGTTGAGAAAATTCTGCTTTACGTATTACAAAAAATCCTTGGGATCTATCAAGAATTCCTGGTTGATCTAGTTCTGGAAGTGCTGCTTCTGTTGCATCTGGAATGGTTCCTGTTGCACTTTGAACTGACACAGGATGAAGTATAAGACAGCCAGCTTCTATGTGTGGAGTTGTATGATTCAAACCAACTTATTGAGTTAATTCAAGATGGGGGATAATTGCAATGGCTTCAAGTCTGGATACTCCAGGAACCTTTACGAAGACTGTTGAAGATGCATGACTTATGTTTGAAATTATGTCATGATTTGATCCTCTTGATTCTACAAGTGAAAATAGGGAAGTGAAAATCAATCCTGAAATTTGGAATAAAAAGGATTTGAAATGAATAAAGATTTGATTGCCGAAAGAATATTTCGTTGATTGAATAGATGCTTGAGTGAAGTCTGAAATTGAAAAATCAATACAGAAATTAAAAGAACTTTGAGCAGAGATAATTGATATCAGTTTGCCTCATACCTCTTATTGATTGGCGGTTTATTATATAGTAATGCCTGCTGAGGTTTCAACAAACCTTTCCAGATACGACTGAATTAGATATTGATACGCAAATGATAGTGGGCTGGAAATCGATGATATGCTTAAGAAAAACAGGTGAGAAGGATTCTGAAAAGAGGCACAAAGAAGAATAATGCTAGGTAGTTTTGTATTATCAAGCTGATTTTATGATGCATACTACAAAAAAGCTTCATGAGTTAGAGAACTTATAAAAAAAGATTTTGATGAAGCATTTAAAAAAGTGGATATAATAATTACTCCTACAGCGCCGAGTGTTGCATGGAAAATTTGAGAAAAGACGGAAGATCCGTTAAAAATGTATTTATCTGATATTTATACGGTAAGCTGAAGTCTTGCTAAAATTCCTGGTTTATCTTTACCAATTTGATATGCAAAACCAGAAGATGGGGAAGATGTTGAGCTTCCTGTTTGATTACAGATTTTATGACCAAAATTCTGAGAAGAAAAGGTTTTTGAGGTTGGTCATGTCTTGGAACAATCTTTAAAAGAATACATATCAAGTAAAAAACCTAAATTATTTTAGTTATAAGTTAAAATTCAAAAAAATCCAGTAATTTTGATTACTGGATTTTTTTGAATATAATAGGATGTTTTGCAAAACCAAAAAATTTATAATTGACATTCGTCTCTATTTTTTATAATACTCTAACCCCTAAGCTACAAATCAATTTTAATTGATTTTATATAAATACAGAAACAAAATAAAAACCCTGAGTTACGGGTAAAAAAGGAGAATAGTAATGTTTAAAAAAACAGTTTTGCTACTGATTTTATTACTGGTCAGTAGTAACGCTTATGCAAACATCGAAGAACACCCACAGTTTTTTCAGAATCCTGAAACCTTGCATGAAGGGGGTGAAACTATTGTTGAAACAGAAGATAATAGTTTTGAAGACGATTTTTTCACTAACCTTTCAGAAAAGCTAACAGAACAAGCTTTACAAGACCCTCGTCTTAGGCTTTATAAATTTCTGAAAAGAAAAAAGGTAAAAAATCCTCAAATGTACGCTAAAATAATCTGCGAGGAAGTACCTGACTGGCGACAAAGAAAAGTCTTTGCTACTATCCTTGTCCCAGAGTCAAGAGGTGATGCATCGGCAGTAAGCAGCAAGGGGGCGATTGGTTCTTGGCAGATAATGCCATTTTGGGTGAAAATCCTTAAAATCAAGGGATCATTGCATAATCCTAGAGTGAACCTTAGGTATGCGATAAAA
>CAYWJC010000115.1:0-3695 GCA_964458505.1 uncultured Candidatus Peribacteria bacterium
TTGTTTTTTATATCCTTGATTCAATCAATCACAGAATTAAAGATGTCCTTTCAGTTCTGATTTGACACTACTCAATTCGTACTAAATGACACTGATTTAGATAAAAATTTCTCTACATTCTGTAGTGCAGGAGAAGAATGTTTATAGTTGTAAAATCATTCCTCAAATCATCATTTATTTAGTTCATAACCTGCAGCTTCAATTCTAGAACTTAAAACGTTATAATATTCAGCATATTCTGCATTGTTTGGCTCATCTTTTTTTAAGAAAATTTCAGGATCTCATGTTATTGAAAGTTTTGGAGATAATGCTGATCAATAACTATCCCAAAAAGCTACCACTTCGTCTATAAATTTTTTATAGTCATCTTCTTTATTATATCAGTTTTTTTCGAAATATTTTTGTTTTGCAACCATGCTTTCCGCAGCTTTTTTTGCTTCTGGAGATATTGTTCCTGATAACTTGATGATAATACTTTGAAATAAAGCTATACTATGATCATCCTTTCAGAACCATAAAGCAGAGAAGGGATATCATCACCAATAATAATTTGTCATAGTTCTTATTTCATCTTCGTTAAGCTTTTTTGTAGTTCATGACATTAATAAAAGAAACGGTATCTTATTCATTTGTTGTGCATCTCATCATTTTCACCATATAGGTTTTAGAATTCAGAAAGTATTATATATTTTTCAAACTTTAATTTCTGATATCGCATGATTTATTCTTGGTTCCACACGCTTCATAGATTCTGTATCTCATTCTCACGATTTTTGTCATCATTCTCTTCATTCTTTCCAGGCTTTTTTTGCTTCTCACCAAAAAGATGTACTTATATTTAATCTTTTACATGTACTAGCTTCCTTTAGAAATAATATAACAAGAGCTTCTTCTGTAAATTGTTTTCATTCATCAATTAATTTTTTCTTCGTTTTTGTAAAAAACTCATCATTAGGTTTTCATCCGAATCTTTGGTACCATAAGTATGATCATTCATTTTCTACCATTCACGGATAAAGATGTCAGAACTTTGAAAGAGCAACAATCATTGCGGCTTGTAGCTCATAAGTTGGAGATCATGCGTTAGTTACAATTTTATTAATTCTTTTAATTCTTTCCAGTGGAGATAAGTCACCTATTTCTCATGTTATTTCACTCATATTTTTTTTATCTGCAGATCTAACTATTGAATTAAGATCAAGCATTACATCTTCAGGTAAATGAAGAGCTTTTCATATTTTCACTGCAAATTTTGATGAATTTACCTTAGATCATTGCTCTAATTTATGTTTTATAAAGTCTGTAAATTGTTTTGATCATTTTACCATGTCAGTTATACTGAATCACTGAAGCCATGACTTAAATAGTCACGCCTTAAGTTTTGGCATATCCTTTGCACTAGTTGGTTCTACGGGTTTACTAGGAATTTTTGGAGTTAATTTATCTCTTTGTATAAGGAAATACATAATTTCAAGTCAATACCAAGCTGCTTTTGTTCATTTATATTTATCTTTCTCTCATTTAGAAGATTCTGTATATTCTCATTCAGACAATTTTACTTTTCAATCTTTAATTTCCTCAATATATATTGCCTTTTTGCCTTTATTTGAAATAAAATATTTTACTCATTCAAATCATTTTTCCTCTTTTCTATCATGAGGTGAGAATTTACCTTCTTCAAAAACAAGTTCTTTATATCATTCAGCGACTTTTGAATCTCAATTTGTATTTATAGCAGAAAGCAAATCCAAAGGTGTTTTTAATTTTGAGATACGATTAGATTGGTTGAATTGAAAATTTTGATAGAATTCTTTATATGTAAATGGTCAAAATGTTTGATTTCAATTAGTTACTGTAATTTTTTTTGATGATTTATTTATTGAAATTGAATAGACTCAATATTTGGTCATATCATCTTTATTTGTTTCAAAACTCATTCAATCTTCAACTTTGTAAGCAGATCATTTCTGGTCAGCTTCACTATCTAGCAAATTATTTAAATCTTCAAGTGTTTCAATTTCTCCTACTTCAATCTCTTCTTTGATTTTTCATTCTTTTTTTTCTATATCAAAAACATCTTTATCAACAAATTCTCATTGATCCAAAGTTTTTAGAAATTCAAAAAATGTATTGTATCTTAATTGCTCAGGCTCTCATGGATTTCTTTTTATTCAATTTAAGCTTGTAAGATTGGTAACTTGCATCATTTTCCCCTCGGGAGTAGTTCAGATATCAAGCTTATCAATCCTGAAATATCAAATATTTTCTGTAATGTTTCATTCGGAATCTTGAGATTTTTTAACGGTTCTTAATATTACTCATTCCTTAAGATTTTCTATTCATTTAATTTTATTTTTTAATTCATTGTCCTTATTGACTTGTTTTATGAAATCGGGAGTGGCATTTCATTTTGGATCAAGCTTTAATTTTAATCTTTTTTTAGCTTCTTCCTGAGCAATTTCACCTTTCATCTCATTTAATTCCGATGCGATTTTTTCGGCTCAATATACACTTAATATCTTATTCACATCCTCTTCTGGCAATATCATAGTTGAGATAATAATATCTTCTGGTCTTATATAGTCTAATAATTTATCTTCTTTTTCTGAATCCAACTTCATTTCAAATCCATCAACAAGTCAGTTTTCTATTGATTTTTTGAGATAAGATTTAACTTGATCTTTTTTTAATATTCAAAGATTTATAAGTTTTTCCAGTGAAATTGTCGGTAAAAATGCTTTTATAAGCATTTGTTTTTGTTTTAAATCAGTGAAAAGCGGAAGAATGTCTAAAATTTCCTCTGAAGTTGTATAAGAATTTTCGTTTAATAGATAAAGCGCATTTATCTGAGCTTTATTTAATTTTGTTCAATCAATTTGCAAATCATCCAAAAATTCCAAGTAATCCTTTGCTTTTGGCATTGAATTAATATCAGGAAAAAGTTTTTTTATGAAACTATTTCTATCATCAGAAGAATACAATAATTTTTCCAACTCATCTTTTCTTAACGATTTAAGTTCAGTTTCTATTTTTGTGCTTTGTATATTTGAAATCGGAGAAAAATTCTCTTTAAAAACCTTTAAAAGTTCTTTTCTTTTTATCTCAAATCAGATTCAAAATCTTATGACTTCTCTTAAAAATCTAGTTTCCAAATCACTTTCTTTATCGATATCCTCTTTTTTTATTGAATCATATTCTTCATTTGTTTGTTTGAAGTTCAAAAAATCAGCCTTGATTCAAACCCCAAGATATCAGCCTTTATTTTCTTTGACTTTATTATAAAAATCGCTTCATCAATCCTCTAATAATTTTGTTTCGGTAAAATCTTTAATTGCTTTAGTCAAAAGGCTATCTTTTTTTTCTTGACTGAATTTATTGCTTTCTTCTCTTCCTTGATTTAAAGTGTTTGCTGAATTATTTGTCATACGTAATGTTTAAAAATATTTTCAATAACTTTACCATATTTTAAGCATAAATGCAAAATATTGAAATATATTTATAAATTAGTATTAAAATAATTTGACTTTTACTTCTGGCACTATATAATGGTAGGTGCTAAAAGGTAGCATAACCAATCCCTAGCAAAGTTAGAGAGAGCAATGACAAGATAACAAAATAAAAAATTTCTTTATTTTTACTGTAAGTCTAAAGGGATAAATATATAAAATTAATTTTAAAAATATGAACCTAGATCG
>CAYWJC010000116.1:0-2796 GCA_964458505.1 uncultured Candidatus Peribacteria bacterium
TAAGCAAAATTTACTATTAATTCATATAATACTAAAACTATCGTATGATAATATTGAATCTCAACTTTGATTTATATCATAACAATCTTTAGTGTTTCAGGTTCAGTCCCATAAATATTTTGAATCTTCAACTCATCTATCAATTTCAAAACAATTGAAAGCGTTTCTTGAATTTACAAGATAATCTCAAGTGCAATTATCACAATTCGTTAAATTAATATTTTTATGGATTGCTTTATTATAGATAATATCTTGCCATATTTCTACATATTTTTTAAATAATGACTGACTTCAGGTCTCATATTTTTTTAACTCATTAAAATAATCCTCCTTTCAATATTGTATATTATTAATGCAATATTTTTTGTTTTTAAGATTATATGAAAAAATACAATTGTCACAATTTTGAAGATCAAAAGAAAAGCTACAATCTTTACAATTAATACAACTTAAACAATTAATACAACTTAAACAATTTTCATAACAATATATACAATTGTAAGAATAACTTATATTTGAACACCTAAGACAATCAAATAAATTATTACAATAAAATGTTCTATTTGAATAATAAATATCTTCTGCATAGCTACAGCTTGCTGACATATAACAATTTTTTGCATTCATTGCAATATTTGCATAATCACAATTTTCACAACCTACTAATGTATTATGTGGCAATGGTACAAGTTTAACCAATTCATCAAACTGATCAAAAAATGTCTTTGAAAAGTCAAAGTCTCTTCAATAATCCAAAGGATTCCATCTGTCAGACCACCATTCATCTGATTCGTAAACTATATAGTTTTTATCTGGTGAATAAATTGAGATTATATTTTTTCAAGTTGCGTCACATTTTCTTTTGTAAAGATTTTTTTCATTCCTCCAAACAAGCCTTCTTTGCTGTCTACAATCCGGACATAAAGTTGGACTTGGAATATTATATTTCACATCATTAAATATTGGACTTATTTTATCATAGAATTCCAAATCCTTGTCAGTGATATTAAAAATAGCCTGACATTGTTTACATATTTTTGTTTCTATGATTTTTTCTGTCATATCAAAACAAGGTTAAAAAATATATATTCTGATTAATTCAAAATAAATTGATTTTATATTTGTTTTAATATTAGCATATTTTTCTTGATAATACAAAAAACTCAGGATTTGTAAAGAGGTTCATTTCAGTTAAGTGTACAATTACTTGATTTTTGCTTTAAAATAAATAATATTAACTGTGCATACATATGCACAACTCCCTATTTAAAATTTAAATGCCCGATAATGGATTACTCATTTTTTGAAAAATTGTGACTTACAAAAATTCAATCTGATATATTTTTGACTTTATATAAGTTAGGTAGCCAGCCTGCATCGATCATAGCAAAACATCTTTGATTAGAGAGGACAAAAACATACAGGGGCCTTATTAAATTATCAGAGCTTTGATTTATCAAAAAAACACAAAAAAACTGAGTTCAATTATTTTTTGTAAAAGATATTCATGATCTTGAAAAATTCATAGATAAGAAAATCGAAAACCACAATTATATAAAAAACAATAAAATAAAAATATTAGACGATATCAAGAAAATTCAGTTTGAGAATTCAAATTTACCGAAAATTAGCATTTATGACAATTCTATTTGAGTATGAGATATTTTTGATGATATTCTAGACAATATCAAAAAACAAAAGCTACTTACAATAAGAATGTTTGCATCGAATACATATCTTGAGCAAAATGAAAACATAGTTGCTTGAGAATTTGCTAAAAACTTTTTTGATTGATTGAAAAAAGAAAAGATACATATTGATACATTCATATGATCTTGAAACCTTATTATGGAAAGAATAGATACTAATTTTAAAAATATAGATATTTGAGAGCTTCCTGCCACTTGATCAAGCATCAATATAATTTTAGTCTGAAAGATATTTTATTTGATTATTTACAATAAAACACCTCAGTGAATCAAAATAGAAAATGAGAATTTAGCTGATGCTATGCATATACTATTTGATACAGCAAAAAAATTCAGCGAGTGAAAAACATAAAAAAAAGCGAATTTTGCGCTCAAACTTTACGTTCCTCGCTCTCCGTAGCTACCGCTACGACTCACTTTGGTACGCAGTTTTCACACAAACTTCATAATTTTTTATGTTTTTCACTAATATAGTCTGAACAATGCAGACTAACAGGTAAAATATCATTACTTATATTATACCAAAATATCTTTAACAGATTTCATATTCTCATCAAATATTCAAAGAAATCATTCCATTTATCTCCATCATTGAAAGTTTGAAATTTATTGTAATAATATCGATTTCGAGGATTTGTGAAATTTCAGAGGAATTCTTTATGTCGTTTTTAATAAGATTATATATTTCTTCCTCAATATTATCAGAAAAAACAATTTCTCTCTTTTGAATACTATTTTTGTAAATATTATATTCATCTAATATATCTTCTGAATTCATAACAAGTTTTCATAGTCAATTTTGAATAAGTTTATTTGATCAAATAGAAGTTTCCCTGGTTATATCTCAAGGAATGATAAATACTTCCTTATTAAGCTCAAGAGCTAAATTTGCTGTTATCAAAGTTCAAGATTTATCTCAAGCTTCAGTTACCAATGTTCAAGATGATATTCATGCTATTATCTCATTTCTGATTGGAAAATTAAAGCTGTCTCATAATGTTCAAATAGGAAAAATAGATAAAATAGCTCATCAGGAATTAATAATGTTTTCATAAAGTTGTCTATTTGATGCAGGATAAATCCTATC
>CAYWJC010000117.1:0-4585 GCA_964458505.1 uncultured Candidatus Peribacteria bacterium
TAAAAAAATTATTGAATTTGCAAATACTCCCAATAATAAATATGTTGAAGAAATTGTAGAATTTATATGAACTCAAGTAGATAGGGCATCGTATGAATGAATGTTAGTTTCCATCTGACTTACTGAAGATTCACTTAAATTGTTGAATGAAGTCAGAGAAAAGAATCCGTCAATTTTCTATTGAGCAATATCATTTATTTCTCTTTCTTTTGTTGCTGCGTATTATGTGAGAGTTCCAATGATAACAGCTACGGTAGCAATAGCAATTATAAAGGGTGCAGCATGAATGGCTTGAATTACTTATATTTGAAGTAAACTGAGATAATTTTAAACAAAAATAACCCTAACAAAAACAAAAATGGCAATTGATACAAAGTGAAATTTTCAAACATTTGATAAAAATTTTATTTGAGCAACATTTAAATCGCAACTTGATTTTATTCCAAAGGAAATAATGTCAGAAAAAGACAAGATATTTCTTATTCATTCAATAACCTGAAATAAAGATTTTTATGATTCTTTGAAAGATAATGAAGAGTCATTGATAGAGGCGAATAATATTAAAGATTGGTTTAATAGGGAATTCAAAGCATTATCATATTCAAATCCTGAATGATTGATTATGACAGAAGATGATAAAAAACAAATGGATGAAAATGATAATCTAAAAAATCCAAATGTTATTTTTGAAAATTTAAAAGTGATTATAATCGGAAATCTACTCAGAGATTATATTTCAACTCTATGAAAATATAAAAAATTTGATATAAAAAATACAAGCACTTATGATAGATCTAAATGAAATATTGATTTCGTTATGTCGTTTGAGGAAGAAGAATGAAAAAAATCATATATTTGACTGGCTTCAACTATAATTCCCATAGAACTAAAAGATCATATTGAAAAATTGGAATCAAGAACTGAGACATTTTGTATTGAATATCAAAAAGCCATGAATACATGAAAATTTGATATGCCTAGGCTTGTCTTTACAGTGGAGCCAAAAATTCTTTTCAGAATCTTAAAAAGCTACTATGAGAAAATAAAAACAGATAAGGATATCTGATCGCTTGATACTTATGATTTTATGGAAAAAGCTGTTCAAGATGAATATGTTAATAAACAAATAGTTAACTATAAAGTTTGAGAAATCAGCAGAAGAATCGAAAATTTATTGCTTAATTAATGAATTATGTGAATAGAAGAAAAAAAAGATGATTGACAAAAACAATATGAATGAAATAATCTTTCACAACAAACTTTGGAAAAATTCGCAAAAGAATTGAGATGATTATCTGAATTGATGAAAACCTCAGGTAATAAGGAAAATTAATCTAATATCCTATCTCTGATATCTTCTCTCTTATCCTTATCATGAAATTTCAAGATTTCTCTTGAAATAATAACTCAAAAAGGTCTTTGGACCTTTTTTGTTTTCGGACTTAATAATTTAAAAATATTTTGGTAAAGGAAATATCAAAACCAATCTATAAAACCAAATAGATAGCTGATAGCTTTTAACTGATAGCTCTTAACTGAAATAATGTAATCTTTGTTATCTTTTGGTAATTCATCTTTTTTTATTCATAAAGCCAAATTTGAATCTATGAATTTTTCATAAGCTAAATCATTGTTTATTATCGGTTTCAGATAATGAATCCAAAAGTAAAGATAGATATCATTTTTTATTGCAATTTTAGAAAAATCCAGATTATTTTCACAGGCAAAAAATGAAAGACAAAAATTTCAAGCTGAATTGGATTCATCTTTTCGCCAAACTCAAAGAATATAAAAAATTATAGTTATAAAAAATCTTACAAACCAAACCCTGTTTTTCTCTGTTACGATAAATAAATCAATATCAGAAGTGGATTTTGTTGAATACATTGAAAGGGAATTGCAAACTGCAAGCATTTTCAGTCATGGAATCCATGAAATATATCTAGAATATTTTTGGGTTTTTTTAAAAAGATTCAGTTCAAAATCTGAAGGGGATTCCTTTATATTAAAGCTTTTTATGAATTTTTCTTTATACTGGATCATTTATATATTTTTTAAATTATTCCTCCCTTATTTTTAGGGGAGGCTAGGAGGGGTAATTATTAAAGTTATTTAATTTTTTCTTATTTTAAGCAAAAAATTTTTTATGCAATAAAAAACTAATATTACAAAATTGATAATTTATCAAAAATTTTTTTGACAAATCCATCAAAAACAATATTTTAAATATGTAATTATTAAATTTGTTATGAGTAAACAATTTTCTACATTAATTTCTCTCCTTCTGCTAGTCTTAAGATCTAGGGAGATTTTTTAAAATTGTTTTAATATAATACCAATTATCTCCCTGGTCTGAATTGATTAGGGAGATTTTATTTTTTAATCTAATTTTTATGAAAACATGAATTATGCCTTGAATGGAAATTTGAAACAGGAAAATAAATGAAACCTTGGATTGATGTATTGACCAAGCATCTCAAATTAGTTCTATATGTAAAAGCTGTTTTTTATCGACAAGCGAATTGTGTGATAAGATTTGATTGAGAGTAACAAGAACTATTGATACAAAACCAAATCCATATAAATTTTCATGATGTTGCTAAAAATATTTTCTAATAAAGTTATAATAATGGAAAAAACCAGATATGAACATGACTGTGAAAAATGCCAATGATTATGTTGTGTGGTTCCAGAAATAAATTGAAAAGAATTCAGTTTTGAGAAAGAAATTGAAGTTCCATGCAGACATCTTGAAATAAAAGATTGTTATAAGTGTAAAATTCATGATGTTTTGGAAGATAAATGATTAACAGGATGTTTGAAATTTACTTGTAATTGAGCATGACAAATTGTCAGTGAATCTTACAGTAAAAGTTGAATTTATTGGGATAAAAATCCTGAATCAAAGGATGAGATTTTTAATAATTATAGTTCACTTAAATTAGCTCATGAACTTATAAAATTGATAAATGAAAATTTTGAAAAAATAAAAACTTTAAGTCAGGAAGACAGATGAAAATTGGCGAAAATCAAATATAAATACGAAAAACTATCTTTTTATTTTGAAAATAGGAAGGTATTAAATCTGAATCAGGGAGAAATTTTGGCAGATTTATTCGAATATACCTTATTGATATGAAAATATAAAAATTAACAAATTGATTTTTTTGATTTTTCTATAAAATATGAAAGATTTTTAAAAAATAAAATGAATGAGTTAAAAGATTTTTTAGTTATATATTCATCTTTAAGTGATTTTTTTAAGATCATTGAGTCATATGATATAAATCTATGAACCTCAGATAAAAAATTATTGATAGATTTCATTCAAAATAAAAATCCCAAAAATTGATATCTGATTCCTTCTTTGACTTTTCTTAAAACACTTTGATTTGTTTCAGAGAAAGTTGACAGGATACTTGAATCTGAAAAGAAAAGAGAAGTAGGATTAGTTTATGAATGGGAAAGAAAAAATAAAAAATAATATTAACAAGTTTTTAAAATATGGCAGACAATTACTATGATATATTAGGAATTTCAAAAGACGCATCATCTGATGAAATAAAAAAAGCATACAGAAAAAAAGCAATGGAATCGCATCCTGATAGACATGGATGAGACAAGGAAAAAGAAGCGCAATTCAAGAAGGTAAATGAAGCATATTCTACTTTATCAGATTCTCAAAAAAAAGCGCATTATGACAGATTTTGAACCACTGAATGAATGTGATGATTTTGATGACAGGGATTTTGAGGTCAATGATTCGACATGAATTTTGATATTTCTGATATTTTCGAATCTTTTTTCGGTGGAGGTGGATTTGCAGGATGACAGACAAAAAGAAAGAAAAACGAATCTTGAGAGGATGTTGAGGTGGAATTGAAGCTTGATTTTTCAGAAGCAATTTTATGAACAAAGAAAAAAATCTCATACGATAAAATAATAATCTGCAGCGAATGTCATTGAAACTGAGCAAAAAAATGACATGAACCGAAAACTTGTAATGTATGTAATTGAGGATGATATGTCAAAAAAAGAACACAATCATTTTTTGGAGTTGTTGAACAAACAGTAGTATGTTCGCATTGTAACTGAACTTGAGAGATAATCGACCAAAAATGTGAAAAATGTCATTGAAATAAAAGAATAATCTCCAAAGTTGAAAAAGAAATAGAAGTTCCAGCTGGAATTGATGATGGAATGTCATTGAAATTGAAATGAGAATGAAGCGAATGAATTAATTGAAAAAATTGAGATCTTTACGTAACTTTTAAGGTTTCATCTAAAATGGAATGATTAAAAAGGGATTGAATCAATCTTTATTTTGATCTGATCATTGATCCGGTCGAGGCTGTATTATGATCGAAAAGAAAAATAAAGTTCCCAATATTATGAGATAGGGTAATTGAGATAAAAACATGAACACAAAGCTGAGAAACTTTAAAATTCAAATGAGATTGAGTCAAGGATGTATCAAGAGATGCAAAATGAGATCTATTCATTAAGATTGAAATAAAAACGCCGACCCATTTATCAAAAAAAGAAAGGGAACTATACGAACAGATTGCAAAAGAAAAATGAATAG
>CAYWJC010000118.1:0-1617 GCA_964458505.1 uncultured Candidatus Peribacteria bacterium
CCCCCTTTATCCAAAGGAGGCTGGGAAATGAATTTAGAGTAATCTTAATTTTGAAATTATGTGATATTGACATTGAAGCGGATTCAGATCTTGACTTAATCCCTTGACTGACAGGAGACAAATATCCGAGGCATCTCGCGTCGAGCAGGCTGCAATCGGGCAAAGCTTCAGATCAAGCTCAAGGAATCCTGCATTGAGTGCCGCACTTGAAGAGATTATGGAGTGAAACTGTGCTGAGGTTAATAATATAATTTGAGAAGAATAATTTTTTAAACCCCGAAGATGAGTGTCTTTGGGGTTTTATATGTTTAATGTAAAAATTTTATGGCTGCAATAAAGAAAATATCATTTTGGAATACAAAAGAACTAAAGAGTTCTTATGACATAAACCTTCTAGTACTGAGTTTTTAAAATTTTCAAATATAACACATAGAAAATTGACAGAAGTTTTTGGCAGAAATTCTTTTTCTAAGCTTACAGAAGAATGTGGTGAAATACCAAATATATTCTCATACGAAAAATCTAAGCTCGAAAATATTTTTCAACAATATGCTACATTGGTGAGTGAATTAAGAGAATTGCCTATTAGTGCAGAATGGGATAATGCAAAACTAAAACCAACTACTAATTGAATATTAAAGGTTCATTGAATTAAATGGATAGACATGCCTAATAAATTTTTAGAATTTGCACAAAAATGTGAATCTGACGAATGGAAAGTTGTCCTTGCTTTAATTCCAACAAATGTTAAAAGTGAGGCAAATATTGAAAATATATCTTCTTGAGAATGTTACGTATATCTAATGCTAGATACAAAAACCAATTTTCATAAAATAGTTATATCTAATAAGGCTGAATATAGAGAAAAAACATTACAAAGCGAAAAACCATCAATCAAATTGATTGCTAAAAAGAAATATATAAACAGAAGAATAGCTGCAAATTTCGAAAAAGCTCTGCATGATTCATATTCCCATAAAAGAAAAAGGGGAGAGTGGTTTTTGCTAGATGAATGAGATATTTATGAATTGAAAGCTACACTTGATGATTAACACTAAGTATGTCGTATCTAGAGAAACGAGAAATCCCTTTTAACCTTACCTATCAAATCATCTTCATCTATCAATACTTTTTATGCAAAAAGTATACAAAACCATTGGGGGCTGCACAAATCGCTCTCCGCTACGCTACGTTTAGACGGAATGTTGCTCTGCCCCCAAACCCCCACATCAGGGATTTTTATAATTATTTTTTTCTCCCATCTTTCACTTTGCGGTTAATACATGTAAAAATGCGTTATCAATCGCAAAAGACAATATTTAATTTATCATAGAAAAGAAGGGGGTTTTAGGGGGAGATAAACGATGGTGACCAAGATTTTCGGAGCAGACAAAGTTCTTATCCCTTGATTTTATTTCCCCCTAAAGGTTTTGCTTACTTTTGGCTCCAAAAGTATTGAAGAACGAGTTTGATGCAAATTATTTTTGATTTAAAATAGAATTTTTTTCCCAATTTTTTCAATATTTTTCTTTCATTAACCGATAAAATCACCTTAATCCTTAAGGTGATTTTTTAATGTTAAATAAAGATAAATTCAGATGAAAATATAATACCAAT
>CAYWJC010000119.1:0-1784 GCA_964458505.1 uncultured Candidatus Peribacteria bacterium
TCGTATCATTTTACAATTTCGTTAAAAGGGACCTCTTCTCCGGTTATCTTGCAGACTTTTGCAAATCTGATAGGACAAAGATCTTTTTTTCTTAAATAGTCAAAGTCCAATCTTGACTCCTTAGTTGCGTTATAAAGGTTTATAGGAATATGAATAAGTCAAAAACTTATTGTTCCTGTCCAAATTTGCCTCATAATCTTTTAATTTAAGAAACTACTAATTTTAACCATTTTAAAATTTATGTCAAAAATTCTCTTTTTTTAAAACCTAAATTAATATTTGAAATACTAAAAAATAGTATATAATATCGCCAATTCTAACCGTATCAATCTATGAAGCTATATTCTTTTGAAAGGAAATTAGGTTTTACATTTATTGAGCTTATAATAACTTTAACAGTAGTTTCAATACTTTGATTAATAGTTATCTATAACTTTAAGGGTTATTTTTTAGATTCAAGAGATACTTTGAGAAAATGAGATATGTGAAAAATGATAACAGCTCTCAAAGAATATAAACAAGAAACTAGTTTTTATCCCATCCCGTGAAATTACTTCACGCTTATAAATTCCTGAAGCTCAAATTGATACGTTTTTCAGGGTTTTTTTGATAAAACCTTGAATTTATCAAAATTGGCAAATATTCCAAAAGATCCTAAAAATGATGTTCCATATATTTTCTCCATAACCAAAAACAAACAAGAATTCCAGATTGCCCAAACGCTTGAAAACTGAAAAAAGCCCATTGCATATATTGACTGAGATTATAAAGTTGTTGCAAAAAATATGTTTCCGAGTTTGATTCTTGCTTTAACCTGAACATGACAGGTTGAAATAGCATCATGAGTAACTACAGCATGATCAAATTGATCATCCAACAGAAAATATTTCATAGTAAATTGATGAAATTATAATCTTCCAAATGATCTTATAAAATGAGAACCTGTTGTAAATTGAACAACTGTTTGATTTGATAATTTGATAACTCAAGTTTGAGCAGATTTATGAAACAGCAGCGATTACAAAAACTGTAGCGAAATATATAACGCATGAAAATTTGTTTGACCAGGTTATTATCAGGTAATTGATTTAGCTTGAAATTTAGATGATACATTCTGTAATATCTCATCTTTCTATCTTTCAACAACTTTAACAACAACCTGAACAACTGTAAGTATCGCTGAAGATTGTACTTCTGATCCTACGGGTTATGAAAGCTCAAATACCAACGTGGCAACAGTAAATTGAACCTGAAGTATAAATATCATTTGAGTATGAACAGCAAATATTGTACCAATTTGATGAAACTGCATAGATACAGAACCAAAAGCACTGACTGTAGTTCCTATTACCACTTACGCAGTATCTCCATCTTCTATTTTAAGCTGATATACCGCCACTATTACACATAATTGTAATTCCCCTGTTTTTTCAAGTGACAATACGAGTGTGGTAACAGTTGCATGAACAACTATAACTTGAGTTTGACCATGAGTTGCAAATATAAATGCCACTTGATGCAATACTCCTAGTTCAAATAAAACCATAACAGTAACCTCTTGTAATTCATCAAATCCAAATAATTATCTTGCAGCATGTAATATCTGTAAATGACAAGATGCTGCTTGATGGCATTGCAATTGAGGTATTGTTTGAAAAAATACGGATAATTCTTGATATATAGTAAATTCAAGTTCTGGAAGTTATATGTGGAATGCATGACAGTCAGAAACAAGTCAATATTTTATTGTTTGAGCTAATAGTACTGACTGAGAAATAAACACA
>CAYWJC010000120.1:0-3287 GCA_964458505.1 uncultured Candidatus Peribacteria bacterium
TATATTTAAATCTAATTTTTTAACTTTAAAAAATGAAGCAGTTAATACAGCAGTTGAAAGAGCCAATGAATTTACTGAAAAATTAATAATTGGTCTACAAAACAAAAAAATGGAGACTGAATGAATAAGAGACCCCTGATTTCAGTATTCACTTTTTGAAGCTCAAAAAAGTTATGCTAAAAGTTGAGATAGTGATATGGAAGCTGTTTTAATTGATGTTTTAGTTGATAGATTAAATTACACAGAAAGAAATCTAAAACAAATAGTTTTAGATGAAAGTATACCAATTATTGCAAAATTAACATCTGCACAGCTAGATACATTAACAATTTTATTTTTACTTAAGTATACCCAAAACTATAAAGTAAATAATCCTGAGTTATTGAAATGGTATTTAAACACAAATTTAATACCATTTGTAGATAATTTATCAAAAGAACATTCTTTATATCAACATCTTGAATTTACCTGATGTTGAAGTATAAGTCTCTGATCTAAAACTATTGAAGATGTTTTTTTAGATAATTATAAGTGTATTTTCTTTAAATGATTTTCAAAGGAATATTATCTTGAACAAACATGAGAACCTATTGATAAATATGAAGGTTTTGTGGTACAATGTTTTAATAATAGTGTAAAATATCAATTTAGCGCAAGAAATAATGATTTATTAGAAACTCAAATAACAGACTCTGGAAATTCAAATGAATGTAGAAATCTTTACAATGAATTTGTTTTTACTAAAGATGAAGTAAAAAATAAGTTAATTGAAGTTTGATGAGAGGTGATTTCAAAATTATTTGACGTGTGGGATAATAGTGCATTAAAAAATATGACTATAACAACAGTGTGAATAGCGATTGCCCAAGCAAATTTCAGAAGAAAAACTTGAACTACTTTGGATTTAAGTATTTGGATAAAATAATTTTTATTTATATTAAGCTAAGAGAAAATTTAATCTCTTAATAAGAGTAACTGATTAATACAATTTTCAAAAACTTTACAGCCCATCAAAAGATTTTGAAAAATTGAAAATATTTTAGAAAATATTTTCAATTGAATTGACTATTATGGTATTATTGAGTTTTTAAAAGTTTTTGTAATCTTGTCTTTACAAAAACTTTTAGAAAAATTTTTTGTTCAAATTTTATCAGAAATAATCTACATAATTTTGTTCAGATTTCATAAAAGAAACTGAAAAAATAATTCTAAAAGACTGTGAAATTACACTAATTTTACAGTCTTTTCACAGTAAGTTTACAACGAAGCGACAAGCATTGAATAGGGCTTACAGGGTTTGTCTACAATGAATTAAATTGAAAAACTATCATTGAATATTAAAGAAAAAAAATTGTTTATAATAAATTTATGAAAGCTTAAGTGATATTAAAGAAAAAAATTGTTTATAATAAATTTATGAAAGCTTAAGTGATATAAATCGGATAGTATATATATTGACAATTAATTAACATGGGGACAAATTTTACTGAAAAATTGAAATCAAAATATTACTCACTCTTAAATAAAGAAGAGGAGAATTTATTGAATTCAAAAATTTCTGATAATGAAACTCCTTTATGGATTCATTGGCCTGAATATGCAAATACCTATAAAGATTTATGAAGAAGTAATGTAACCATAAAAAGAGTATATGATTGCGTAAGATTCTTTATAAAAAATACCGAACTCAATACAATAGAATCATGGTCATTCAGACCATATAATCTACAAACTAGATTGTCGGAAATTAGTAATGAAAGACAATGGCAAAATTCAACTTTTAACACATACATTAAAAATATGAAATCATATTTAAATTTTCTTGAAAAAATGCAACTTATAGAAAAGAGCGTCATATGGGATTTATACAGAAAAGGAGAGAAGCCGATAAATCAAAGCATTACCAGCGAAGAAGAAATAAAAACAATTTTAAAATATATTGAAAATAAAAACTATGCATCTTCTCTCGAAAGTTATAGAAATAGGTTATTCTTCTTAATATGTTCTATTTCATGAGCAAGACCTATACAGTTATTAAATCTAACTATAGATTCATTTATAAATAATAGAACAGAGGTGGTAATTTCATGAGCAAAACAAAAATGAAAAACATTATATTATAAGTTACCAACAGCAGTTATTGATGTATTTAAATTATATGTTGCTGAAGTAGTATGCCTTGAAAGAGATAAGGAATTATGAGAAAATCTATTTTTATCTGTATCACAAAAATGAAAACCTTGGACAAATGAATGAGTCAATAAGCTTTATCAAAGAATTAAAAAAGATACATGAATACATTTTACAGCTTATATGATAAGAAGACAGGTTGTTACCAAATTAATAAATGATAATCCTGATTCAATCGATTTTACTCGTCTATTTATGTGACATACTAGAGCATCTACTACTATGAGATATCTTCAGCCATCTTCAAAACTTACAGACAAATGAGTATCAATTTTATCTAAATGATTGTTTGATTAATTCAACGGATGTTTTTCTATTGATTTTAGCATTTGTTTTGGCGAACATGCTAGATATATTGTTGTTGTTGTAATTTTAGAATGTCACATCATTTTTGAGAGAGTATAAATATCACATCCTCATTCTAACATTAAAGTCGCAAATGTATGACGAAGAGAATGGGAAGAAAAATCAATCTTTGTTTTTTGTCTGAGTTTTTTTACCAAGACATCAATACATCTAACACCCATGGGTTTGTCATATTGGGAAGTAGTAAAAAAGTGTTCACATTTTTTATTTAATCTTTCGCGCTCTTTGATATAATCATGAAAAATTACTGATAGTCGCGTTGAAATAGGAACTATCCTATCTTTTCTTCATTTACCTTGAACTACGTTTATATACATTTCGTTAAGCTGGATATCGTTTATATGCAGATTTAATATTTCAAATCTTCTTAATCAGGTCAGAAGCATTGTTGCAATGACCGTATAATTTCTTGTTGTCTCATATTTATAAGTATATTTGAGTCTTTTTATAGACATAAGTATTAACTCTGCCTCCTCTTTTTTTAATCATTTTGGCAGAGTATTTTCTAATTTAGGTTTTTCTATATCTTTTATAAAATTTTCCTCAACAATTCCCTTTTTTTCTAACCATTTATAAAATCAATTCAGATGTTTATGATGATAAACATAAGTACTGGGTTTCCATTTTTTATAGACTCTTCAATTAAGTAACCACTCCTCAACTAAATTTCTGTTAATCTCATAAATGTATCAAATTTTATTGTCATTCATGAAATAATTTAAAGATGATTT
>CAYWJC010000121.1:0-1708 GCA_964458505.1 uncultured Candidatus Peribacteria bacterium
ATTTTAGCTGTAGTAATTTGAATTGCACAATTTGTCCAAATAAAATCATCTCTTACAATTCATAAAAAAACCAAAACCAAGCAATGAGAGATAATCAAAAAAGATGTAGTTGTTGATGATCCAGTTTCAGAATTTATGCCTGATCCAAATGTGATGAATGCCTTTATGCTTTGGTGAATGCCTATTATGCTTTCTTTTACAGCATATTTCATGCCATCATGAGTTTGAATCTATTGGCTGATTTGAACATTATTCACATTGGCTCAGCAAATAGTTGTTAATAAGATTTCAAAAAAATAATTTTTCAATGGATTTCATAGAGAATTAATTTAATGATTTTATGAAAACAGTACTAATTATTGAAGATATCAAAGAATATCAAGATTATTATAAAAATAGTCTGAAGAATTTTGATTTATTTCAAGCTTTGACTTTAAGAGATGCAATAAACATATATAACGATAACAAAAATACAATTGATATAATTGCTTTTGATACATGGCTTCAAGAAGATAATTCATTTGATTTTTTCAAGCAGGTGAGAGGTGAATTCAAATGAATCATAATAACAACATCAAACACTTTAAAGTGGAGAAAATTATATTTAGAGAATTGAGCTGATTATGAAATAAAAGATAAATTGGATCTTGTTGAATTCATTGTTGATTTAAGTATATATTGAATTGATTAAATAATTATAATAAATTCAAATTACTTATTTTTTTTAAATTCCATATAATTATATTGTTAATATTTAATAAAAATCATGAATAAAATTGAACTTATAAAATATATAGATGAATATCTAAAGATAAAGGATTTTGAAGATGGTAGCAAAAACTGACTTCAAGTTGATTCGGAAAAAATTGAAATCAATAAGATATGATTTGCAGTTGATGCGGCTTCATATATCTTTGATAAATCGATCAATGAGAAAATCGATTTATTAATTGTACATCATGGTTTATTTTGGTCTTTTCAATGATCTTTGACCTTGACCTGATCACATTATGAAAGAGTTGCAAAGTTAATAAAAAATGATATTTGCCTTTATTGAGCGCATTTACCACTTGATGCTGATGATAAGGTTGGGAATAATATATGAATAATAAAATCATTCATAGAATTTTTCGCTTTGAAAAATTTTGAAATAGAAAAATTTGGCGAATATCATGGAGTTACAATATGATATTGAATCAGATTTAATGATGCCATAGAAATCGGGAAGCTAAAAGATTTTTGTGAAAAAGAGAAATTTGTTTTTGAATTTTATAATTTTTGAAATTTATCTGAAATCAATAGCTTTTGTATTATGAGCTGATGATGCTGAGAAGATATTCCTCAGGCTAAAGATAAATGATACGATGTGTTTTTGATTTGAGAAGCTGCACACTATGAAATATCTCTGGCAAAAGATCTAAAGCAATCTGTAATTTTAGGATGACATTATGAAACAGAAACTGTTTGAGTAAAACTTCTGGCAAAACATCTAGAAGAAAGATTCGGGATTGAAACTGTTTTTATAGATGAAAAATATTAAAAATAGATTTTTCAATTCTTTTTGAACAATTTCATATTCTTGATATCTTTTTTGGTATAATTTCATCTGTCTCATATAAATCTTATAACTTCATCGATATTAGATTTCGTTAATCATATAGTTCAATTATTTGTCATTTCAAAAATATACCTGACAAGCTCTTTTTTT
>CAYWJC010000122.1:0-3371 GCA_964458505.1 uncultured Candidatus Peribacteria bacterium
TCTTGAGCTTCCATAAAAAGGATTCATTTTTTTGCAACCCTTAACATTTCATATATTCATAGTATGGGCCTTGGCAAATGATGCAATCATGCTCTTACAATTACATAATCAAAACTATTATCATTGTAAGACAAACTCTCTGCATTTTCGATCTTTACATTAATACTCGAATTTCTTTCCTTAATTTTTTCACATGCAATTTCTGATAAATCTGTAGCTGTAACAATTGCTCATTTCTTATGCCAGAAGTCTGCATCATATCAGCTTCATGCACAAATAATTAGTAAAGTTTTTCCAGAAATATTAGTACTCAATAAACTATTTCAAGTTTCTAACATAAGACTTCATAGATATCTTTGAAGCGTATTCTCTTTTTCATTAATGACCGCATTTTTCCAATCGTTGTTCATTGCATTTTTTTGCTTTTCAATAATATCTTTAACTTCCATAATTTATTTTTTAAATAATCAATATTTTAAAATACAATAAATAGCTCTAACTCAATCTTTCCATCATATCTTCTTTCATTCTTCATAAGTTCTTCAATAATAAGATATTCATACTTCATAAATTCTCAAATTCTTTATTCTAGAGATTTTTGCAGTCACTTCTGGCTCAAATCAAAATCTATTTTCAACTAAATCAATATTTTTTATTATTTCAGATTTAAATAATTTATAACATGTCTCCATATCTGTGATATTCAAATTTGAAAAAAAATTGGACAAAAAAGTTAGAAATTTGTTTCATATAGAATGGAAAAAAAATAATATCCTATGAGGTTTTCATCAAACGAATCTTGATCAATAGACAACATCCGCAAATCAATCAAGAATAGGCTTGAGAAGTATATTATATTCATTTGGATCATATTCTAGGTCAGCATCCTGAATTATTATATAATCTCATGATGCCTGCTTGATTCAAGTATGTAGGGCTGCTCATTTTCATTTATTTATCTCGTGTTTATGATACGAAATATTTAAAAGGGGATTGTTGCTTATATAAGTCAATATAGTTGATTCTGTATTATCCTTTGAACAATCATTTACAATGACTATTTCTTTTTCTATGGATCAATCTAGATTTACATCCTTGATTTTATCTAATATAAAATGAATTGTTTTTCATTCGTTAAAAGCTGGTATGACTATTGATAATTTTTTCATTATTACTTAAAATTATAAAAATAATTCATTGCATAATTCCATAAGAATATAATTCATTTATTAAATACTGCAACATAAAAATAATAAAATCAGAATTTTGCAGCAAATATAAAAAGCAGTAAAAGGTTCAATCATTGTCATATTAATTGGAACACAAGAAAAAGGATTCATTGTTTCAGGATTTTTTTATTCTTGTTATTAAAGGTAATATGTTTTTGAAAGAAAAATCAAAATAAAAAGCTGAATATGAAAGCTAATATCGAAGAATACATGTAGTGGACAAGAAAGTAATCTGTAAAAAGCTTCAATAAAATAAGATCAAGAATTGCCGCCAATCATCAACCTATAAAATATTTAATAAATTTATGCAATTTTTTGTTTTTCATCTTGAATAAAAAAAGAAGTATATGCTAAAAATATCACAAAATCAACCATAAAAACCCTATTAATTGTAGTCTGATTCAAGGCAAATGCAAAATTTGAAGTAAAAAGGAAAACTACATTCAATATTATAAAAATCAAAACAGGAGATAGTATAATAAAAAGCAATTCTGAATTATTATATATTTTTTTTCTTAAAAAAGAAAAGATTGCTATTCAGAAAAATATCAACATCAAATTAAAATTATTTTCATTGAAAAATATTTCAGGGTATATATTAAATATTTCCGAATGAAAAGAAAGTCCGACTCATGATTTTTCTCAAGCTGCCTGATTCCATCATAAATTATAATAGCTTTTTATAATATAGAATGGAGCAAAGAAATACATAAGAAAAAACAAATTTTTTAATAGATTCCTTTTTTGAATAAGTTCTTTCAGAAATATCTTAATATTTTTCTTTATAAAAAGCACTATCAGAAAAGAAAATATTACTCAAGAAAAATAAACTATGAATCCATCATTTTTCATGTAACTAAGAATGAATCAAAAAGCCATTCATAAAGAAAAATTATCAAAATCTCAATCTTTCAGGTATATAAAAATATTGTATATCATTAATATAGCATAAACAGCACAGATAAAATCCAAATATCAATCTATAATATGAAAATATACAAGAGGTATTCAAGAGATAAGAAATATTGGCAAAATAGCTTTAAAAATATTTTTAGTATGTTTGAATGATATATGTGTTATAAATATGATAATTAAAAGAAATGATATGAATTGAAAAAGATTTATATATATCTCATTCCATTTTCAGAAGAAATCAGTAATCACAGCTTTATAAATAGGAATAAATATAGGATATCATAATCTTCATCTTCATAGGATCTCATTTTCAGCTCAAAACATCTTAACACCTCAATCATTATATATATTTATAGCTGGTTTATTCCAATTACCGAAGGTATCATCAAAATAAGTAGGGAAAGTTATATTTGTAAAAAACGAAATAAACATAAACCATACTAAAGATAACAGGAATAATGCAGATAATATTTTTTGTGTCGATGTTGATTCGAGATAAGTCTTTTTAATCTGACTAATGGTAATTATTTCAAGCTTAAGAGTTTTGAAATAAAAAAGATAATTCTGTTTTAGAAAAAAAGCCTTTATAGATAAAATAAGAATTAATAGCAGAACTAATCAAAAATATTCTTTTACTCAGATTCAGAAATAAAGAAATTGTAGATTAAAAAGTGAAAAGGATATTGTTCATATTCACAAAAACCATCCATATAGATAATTGAATGTTCATGAAAACTTATTTCAGAAAAATATCCATAAAATTAGAATTCATGGAATGATTGGAATTAAAAGATTTAATAGAATAGCTTTAAAATCAAACAATAAAGATGTATCGAACATGCATTATTTTTTTAAGATATAACTTTGATTAAATTCAAGAATAACGTTTCAATTTATTGTCGGGCTTTTTTTAAAATAAATTAAGAAGTCAGCCTTTTTTGTGTCTTTTGTAACTTCACAAGGTTTTAAATAAACAGCTTCCCAATGTGCAGAAAATGGCCATTCTTGAATAGAATCAATATAAACAGAACACTTTTTCATATTATCCAATTCAAGTGTTTCTCTAATTTTTTTAGTAAAAGCAAGATAATCTCATAAATCAAAAAATCGTTTTTCATCTTCTGTTTTATTTACATAGTCTCTTCTTCATTCATTGAAAATAAAAGTATAAGTTACAAGATTCCTTAAAAAAATAGATAGGAAAAGAATTAAAAACACATATAGAAT
>CAYWJC010000123.1:0-9250 GCA_964458505.1 uncultured Candidatus Peribacteria bacterium
TCTTGAAAAAATAATGGGAATGAAAGAAAAGATAAAAAAGGAAACATTTATTACAATAATTATTTCCAGATTATTATTTTTGCCGTTTGATGCTGTAAATTATTTATCCTGATTCCTAAAAGCTGATTTTAAAAAATATTTTTGGTGAACGTTTATTTGAACCATTCCATGAATCTTAATGTTATTATTTATTTGAATTTCAATCAAAAATGTTGAGAACTTTGATTTAAATAACATAAGCATAAATTATAATTATCTTATATATTCAGCTTTGTTATTTATTGTTCCTATATTATTCGTATATATTTACAATAAATTTAAAAAAAGATATTAATTTGTATTAATATCTTTTGTTTTTGTTATTTTTCGTATAAATCTTTTTATAAGATTCTTCCCATTTAATTTTAGAGAATTCTTCTGGCCATTTTTGTTGTATTTCTTTTGATTTTCCTGATTTTTTTGTTTTCTTTGATGAATTTATAGAATTCTCTATGATATCAAAAAACATATATTCATCATAGTCTATATTTAAATTTCTTAAGATATCATAATTCAATACCATAAAGGCTTTAAGATTTATTTTACTGATCTTTCAAACTAAGGAGTTTGCATTTGATTTATCATTTTCTAAGACCTTGATCAGATTAAGGATATCTTCTTTAGATACTCAAAAATAATAAAATCTCTCGAGCAATAAATTCTTAACCTCATCATATACTCTTTTTTCCTCTAAGTTCAATTTTACTCAAATCATTTTTGATATGTTTTCACAAATCTTTATAAAAAGCTTAAAAAAATCAATGATTTCCTGAATACTGGGCTTATGATTGAAATCAATTACTTTGTTTATACTGGCAGAAATATTTATTGATAGTGTACTTATGTCATCGAGGGTTTTTTCTACTGTCTCAACGTATTCTTCCTTCTTTAGAGTCTCTTTTATCTTGTTTACTTCACTCTTGAGATTTTTCATGAAATTCAGGTAGCTTTTTAAAAGAACCCTTTCATTATCCTTGATTCTTTTATAATCCAGATCGCATCATTTTTTACATTCTTTTAAAGATATTAACAAATGTTTAAACAATTCCGGAAATCTATCTTTCGCTCAATTAAAAATGAAATTTTCTATTTCATTTTTAAAATTTACCGAATATATTTTAGGTATTGATAAAGTGACAATACATCTTGAAAGCCTTTCAATATGCATTTCCAAGAAGTCTTCTATTTTTTTTTGGTTTTCTTTAATTTCACTGAGCAACAGAAAATTCTCTCTGATGTCAGCAATATAATTTTCCGAATAACTTCGTAATGAATTCATTTTAGTACAATAATTATTTTTTTTTATTATAATTATCTAGACAAAACTGTCAAAGTTATATTTTTTGAAGTTTTGGCACCTCATAAAATTCACTCGATTTTAATACTGTAGGTTCAAACATTAAAATCTTTTTGTTCATTTATAGGTACAGCAAAGCTTTTTGTGGAATCGATGATCTTGAAAATGCTTCAATTTAGGTATATATTTATAGCATCAGGATTTACATTAAAAATTCATTTCAAGTTAAAGAATTGGTCATTATAAATACTTATGTCTGTATCTCATTCGATTGGATTTTGCATTGAAAGAGATAGATTTTCAGTAAAATTTTCATTTGTGGTTCATGAATTTCAATTATTATCACTCAATCATTGGTTAATATTCAAAGAATAAATTGATGATTTTGAATAATAGAACTTATCCACAGCTTTTATAGTGATTTTATGTGTTCATGCCTGATCATTTGAAAAATCGAAAATCTCTTCAATATTTCCTCAGTTTTTATTATCTATAGGAATAGTTCTTATTATTTTATCATCCTTTGTTATTTCAATTTTAATGATCGGATTGGTAGCATCAAATCTTATATCGACATTTTTCTTGCTTCAATTTATATTTTCTCAATCAACTAGAGTTGTTGATATCATTATTCATGCGGAATCTAACCCAGGTCTTTCACATATTGCATCTGATATTGAAGATACAAAACTTCAACTTCAAGAATCTAAACTAAATCCTCAAATTGTCTTTAACCAGTTTTTGTCGTATGAATCAATTATCGGTGCAGAGCTTGTTCATAAATAAACTGTTTTGATTGCTTCAGGTGGAGTTAAATCACTTATTGCTCAATTACATAGACCATCTACTTGTACCTGTTTCATTCAAGAATCATAATCAGTTGGTTTTACAGCAAAAATAGAAGAAACCTTAAGTTCATTTGGAGTTGAATCTCAAACAAGCTTTCATGATGATTTTGAAATTGTTGCATGTATAACTGACTCTGGCTCATCAAAAGTTTCTTTGGGAAGTCATTTATGAGCATATTCCATGTAACTATGCCAAATAGGCGCTGCACAATTTAATCAGTCACATGATCATTTTGTAGGTGATCAGTCTGTGTTTCATGCCCATACTACCGTTGTTATCTGTGGAGTATATCAGGCTGTCCATAAGTCAGAGGGCAATATCTTTTTCTCTTTTCATTTTACTGTAACATCTTTATTTGATGTTCAAGTTTTTGCCGCAACTTTCCTATCTTTTAATGTCAGAACATTATTCCAGAAATCATTAGGTCTATTTGCTGGATCAGAAAGAATGGTCGTGATTATATAAGCTGCAGCATCTGATAATACTTGAGTTCACTTTTTTCAGGAATTTTCATTGTTCTCGATAATATTTCATTTTTTATCTTCTATTCTTAAAATAGGGGTTATATCTTTTCTTACTCATTGGTTAGCAAAAACGCTATAAGCTTGAGCAAGTTCTAAAGGTTTAACTTCTCATGTTCATATAGCCAAAGGTCATCCATAATAACTTCACCCATTTAATGATTCGATTCATAATGAATTCGCATATTTGATTATCTCATTTTCTCATCAAGCATAAAAGAAAATCTTCACGGCAGGAATGTTTCTAGAATATCAAAGCGCTTTTCTTAGCGACATTCTTCCCATGTATTTTTGATCATAATTGTCAGGATTCCATTTTGCAAATGTCGTATCGGTATCATAAATCGGAGTATCCGGTCAAATAGGTTTTTGAGAAATCGCGTATGAATAAACGATTGGCTTAAAACTTGATCAAGGTTGTTTTTCTGAAGTTATTATATTCACGTTTGATCATCTGTCAGAACTGAAATAATCTACTCATCATACCATTGCAAGTATTTGTCATGTTTTGTTGTCGAGGCTTATCAGGGCCGCATTTGATGCTCAATATTTAGTCTTGTTTGTCTCAACTTGTTTTTTTACTAATTCCTCTGCTTTATCTTGAAGATTTGGATCTATGGTCGTATAAATCTTAAGCCCTCATTGGGATTCAAAATCCTTTCAGTATTTGTTTTCCAGATATTCCTTTACATAAAACACAAAATAAGGATATTTTATTTTCTCGCTGTATTTTTTGAATTGGAAATCAAGAGAAGTAATCAATGAATTTTTATAGTCATCATTTTTGATTTTCAGATCTTCAAGCATTCTTCAAAGTACAAAATCTTTTCTTCATGTATTGTATTCAAGAATATATCATGATAAATCAGAATTAGGATTACTGATATTAAGTTTTGAATAAGGGATTTGTATTCCATTTAAAAATGTCATCAAATAATTATAATCGATTTTAACGCATCAATTATCATCTATTTTAATGTCATTTTTAAAGAAAGTCCTATCCAATTTACATATTTTTACATTGCTTTCATTAATAGCCTCAAATTTCATATCAGCAACAATAGCTTTAAATTTATCTTTTAGAGGTTTGTAAAAATTAGGATTTTCAGTTTGTTCTATTTTTATGATATCTTTGGGAGTATTTTCTTTGTACACATATAAATATCCCATCAATCTGTCTTTATGGTTATATGGCGAATAGTATGTCGGTCATTTCGGGATTGATGCCATAATTGAACTCTCAAGGATTCATAAATCCTTTGCATTCTTTCCGAAAAAAGTTTTTGATGCTTCTTCTATTCAATAAGCATTGCTACCATATGAAATTTTATTTAGGTATAATTCTAATATCTTATCTTTTGTGAATGATGAATTAAGCTGGTATGAAAGATAAATTTCCTGTGCTTTTCTTTTAATGCTTCTTTCTTGAGTCAGAAAGCTATTTCTTATAAGTTGTTGGCTTATTGTTGAAGTTCATTGTATTCTATCTGTTTTTCATAAAATATAATTTGCTCAAGCTCTAACAATTCATTTAAAATCAAATCAGCTATTTTTATAAAAAGTCTTATCTTCAGTGCTTATTATGGCATCTTTCATTGTTTGTGAAATATTTCAAATGTCCACATAAGTTCTTTTCTCTTTTCAATAAAGATTATAAAGCTCATTTCATTTTTTATCATAAATCATAACACTTTCCGGTAATGCATCATCAGAAAGTTTTTTTATTGAAGGTAAGTCATGTGCATACAAAAGCCATATCATTACAACAAATAAAATGAATAATCATAAAATTATCCACATTATATGAGCAATTATAGCTTTTTTATCGTCGTTGTTTATTTCTTCGATTCTCTTTTTTTCTATTCTTCTTCTTAGTTCTTCTTTTGAAAAATTTGTCATGGAGTATTATTTAAAAAATAATTTGTAATCATCACCGATGATGAGTTCTATCTTTCATCCTGGGTTTGAGGAATATTTAAAACCTGGAGTTGCTTTTTGTTCAGCGAAAACAAATTGAGATAAAGCTTCGAGAGTTTTGTTTTCAGGAGCGATACCGGTTTTATTTTGTTCATCCCATAAAAAATTTATTTGGGATTTCTCAAAATTATCTTTTGAGCTAAATATGGAATTCTTATCAGGAACATTGAATCAATATTTTTTTAGCTCAACTGCAAGTTTATTTGCCAATCATGATACCTTTGTTGAATTTACTATGTTTATCTCATTTTTTTCTTTTATCACTTCAGGATAATTAAATATCAAGTTAGAGAATTTATTAATTTCTTTATATTCAGAAAGGTTTTTTGGAGTAGCTCATTCAGGAAGTATTACTGAAGCTCATCAGAAAGCTGATCTGTCTCAATAATAAAGGAATCATCATTTTTCACAAAGATTTATATTATCATAACAAGATGTATTTAAATTAAAGGAATATATGTTTTCATTCGGGATATTTTTTCCCAGAAAAGCAAGTGATATAATATCAGTTAAACTTAAATCTGTCTTTAGATTTGAACTTATTGCATAAAATAAAGATTTAATTTTCAATGGATTTCAAATATATTCCAGTTTAAATAATTTATCTTTTATTGCTTTAATGACTAATTGTTGTCTGAGAGATCTGTCAAAATCACTTGTCGAATGTCGACTTCTAGCATACTTCAATGCAGTTTGCCCATTCATATTTTGAACTCATTTCTTGACAGAAAAAGTTTCATATCACCAATTATCATCTGGATAGTCGGTATCTGTCAAATCAGATGGTACATCTACTTTTATTCAATCTATCAAGTCGACAAATTTTACAAATCATTCAAAATCAATATTTACATAATAATCAATATTTTCTCAAGTTATTTCAGTGATTTTATCCTTTAAAAATGACATTGATTTTGATTCAGAAAGATTTTTCAGTCATCTTGTATATAATTCGTTAATTCTTCATGCTCATCAAGTTGGATAAGATACATATAAATCTCTAGGTAAAGATAACATTGTTACAATTTTCTTTTTTGTATTTATTGATGCTAGAATTATAGTATCTGTAAGATCTGTTCATTGATGCACTCATCATCAAACTCAAGTCAATAGGATATTTATCTTTTCTTTTGTCGGATCATTTGTTGATAATCAAGTTATGTTTATTGATTTAAGAAAACTTAAATCAATTTTAAAGTTTCACACTACTGAAAAAGTCACAATAGCCAATCATATCACCACAGACAATCAAATAACTCATAAAAAAACTCATGATATGAGATTTTTTCTTTTTATAGTTTTATATGAATTTTGAATTGTGTTTATTTTATTTAGTATATCTAATCAAACATTTTCTGACTTGATTTTTGATTTTTTAAATGACACGTTTTTTAAATTTAATAATAAGGATTTTTCCTTTAGTGTTTATTTATTATGCTTTTTTGTTATCAAGCGTATAAATCTTAAATAAATTTATTTATATACTTTATTTTTTAAAAAGCAGTCGAATTATATAAAAAAACGACTCATTTGCAATATAAATTTAATGAAACTGTTAAAAATATTGTTTATATCAATAAGATGTCTTAATAAAAGGGTTATGCACCCAATTGAATTTATTTAAATTTGTAACATAAAGTATTTTTTTAAGTTTTTTTTCGAGTATTTATTAACAATTTTTTTTATTGTTTAAAAAATGTTAAAAACTTATTCGATATGCCAATAAAAAAAATATTGATTTTGTCAATATAAAAAATATGAATTTTAACTCTTTTTTATTTGACAATAGAGCAAAAAAGATTAATTTGCTTAGGAATAAATCAGTTTTAGACAATATTAGACTTTTTAACAATTTTTTGACAATTTTGAAAGATACGAATAATTGACACATACCTGTTCTTTTAAATGAGTTAATTAGCAATATAAAGCTAAATAATGACAAAAATGTTGTTGTTGATTGCACCTTGTGATTAGCATGACATGCAATTCAGATAATTAGCAAAATGAACAACTGAGACATATTTGTTTGATTTGATGCCGATAAAGATAATTTAGAGACAGCAAAACAAATAATTGAAAAAAATGTCTGAGACCAAATAAAAAACAAAAATATAAAAACATACTTCATAAATTCAAACTTTAAAAATATCAGAAATGAATTGAATAAGTTATGAATTGATAAAGTAAATAATATATATTATGATCTTTGAGTTAGCAGTGTTCACTTCGATGACTCAAGTAAATGATTCTCATTTAGAGAAGAATGACCACTTGATATGAGATTCGATAGAAATTCATGAATAACAGCTAAAGATTTCATAAATAATCATTCTGAATTTGATTTATATAGGGTATTTAAATGATATTGAGAAGAAAAAAAGGCGAAGTTCATAATCGATGAAATACTTAAACAAAGAAAAATCAAAGAAATCAGCACAACGAAAGATTTGCTTGAGATAATTGAAAAATCAAGTTTTGATCCAAAATCGAAGACAAGAGTTTTTCAGGCAATTAGAATGGAAGTGAATGATGAACTCGGAAGCATAGAAAAATCTTTGAGAGAAGCTATTGATTTACTGGAAATATGATGAATTCTTGAAGTTATAACATTTCATTCAATTGAAGATAGGTTGGTCAAAAAAATTATTGCGAGTTTCATAGAAACAGAAAAAGATCAAATAACTGGAATGGATTTAACAAAACCAATTTTAGAAAAAGTGTTTAAAAAACCAATTGAACCAAGTTTGGCTGAAATTCAATCAAATCCCAGATCAAGAAGTGCTAAATTGAGAGTTGCAAAAAAAATAAATAATATTACTTAACTTTTTTAACAAAGATGAACCCAAACATCATTGTAATGAAAAAATGAAAGATTCCATTTTTCTCTGAAAGGAAAACAACTAGAGAAAACTATAAAATGTCTTTTACAAAAACCTATATCCTTACAATTTCAATGATTTGATTCTTATGAATCTATTACGTTTGGACTCTCAACTTAAATGCAACAAAATGATATCAAATAAGAAATCTTGAAATCGAAAGAAGAAATCTAATGTTTGAGGAAAATCTTCTTAATATGAAAATTGCCGAAGTTCAATCACTTAGTAATATCTCAGAAGATGCTTCGATAAATACAATGGAATCAATCGAAAACCCTAATTATCTTGTATTAAAAGATTCTAACCTAGCTTTTGTTATAAATAAATAAGTTGTATAAAAATAAAAATGGAAGATTTTCTTCCATTTTTTAGTATAATAATAATGAATTTGTATTTTTAATTGTTTTATATGAATACTGAAAGAATCATTGAAACTAAAATTTGTAAACATTGTCATATTAATTTTGATATTACAGACAGGGACCTAGAATTTTATGATAAGATATCACCTAGTTTTTCATGAATAAAATACAATATCCCTTCTCCTGCTCTTTGTTCAAATTGTAGACATCAAAGAAGATTGTCATTCAGAAATGAAAGATATTTATATAAATGAAAATCAGACCTAACTTGAAAAGATGTTATTTCAATGTACTCTCCCGACAAACTCATTAAGTTTAATGAACAATCAGAATGGTGGTCTGATAAATGGAATCCATTAGATTATTGATTGGACTTTGATTTTAACGAACCTTTTTTCTATCAATTTGAAAGATTATTTAAAAATATCCCGCATTCATCTTTACTTAATGCTTCAAATGAAAATTCTGAATATTCAAATTACTGTTCTTATTTAAAGAATTGCTATCTTTTATTTGATTCTTCAAATTGTGAGCATTCCCATTATTGATATAATGTCTGAAATTCAACTTATTCATTAGATTCTATTGTTATTTCTAGCTGTGAAAACATATATGAATGCATTGACTGTATAAATTGCTACAATGTCTTTTTTTCTCAAAATTGCAATTGATGTAGAGATTCATATTTTTTGGATAATTGCAGAGGATGTTTAAATTGTATCGGATGTTGTAATCTTTCAAATAAACAATATTACATTGATAACGAATTTGTATGAAAAGAAAAATATGAACAATCCTTAAAAAAAATAAAAAATAATTTTATTAAACATAAAGAATATTATTTAAACAAAGTTAAAAATTATCCAAAAAAATATGCATTTTTAATCCAAACTGAAAATGTTTATTGAAATAGTATGATTTCTTCAAAAAATTGTTATTCATGTTTTGATTGAATATATTTTGAGGATTGTAAATATTGTTCAAATTGATCTGATATGAAAGATACTTATGATTGCGAATCAGTTTGAATTTGAAGTAGTTTATCATATGAGCTAAACGCTTCAATGAGAGCTGATAGGGTGTTATTTTCGTTTGGATGTTGGGGGTCTAATATAATTTACAGTATATCATCAACCTGAAATAATCTTTTCTGATGTGTCGGACTTCACAACAACGAATCTTACTGTATCCTAAACAAACAATACACTAAGCAGGAATATGAAACATTGGTTCCTCGTATAATAGAACACATGAGAAAAACATGAGAGTGGTGAGAATTCTTTCCATCCTCCTCAAGCCCGTTTGGATACAATGAGACAGTAGCCA
>CAYWJC010000124.1:0-2153 GCA_964458505.1 uncultured Candidatus Peribacteria bacterium
TGAGTATCAAGGACTCATCTAAGCTCAGAAATGATTCTAGTTCTCACAGTTACATCATTTTTTGAAGCTCATTTTAAATCGCGTAAAAGGCGTTTTGCATCACGATTTTTGTTTCCAATTAATTCAGTAAGCTCCTGATTAAGAACTTCTCTTCTTTTAGTTCAAATATTAGGGTTATTTAATTCATTTAGTCTATCAATTATCTTTTGTGAGCTTTGTGATTTTTCTTGAAGATTTGATGATTTTGAATTTATTTTCTTCTCTCATTCTTCTTGAATTTTTATTCATTTTTCATTTTGTTTAATCAATTTTTCTCTTTCTTTAACTTTTGGTTTAACCTCAGTCGAAAGAATTCTTTTTTCTTCTATTAATTTATCTATTCTTAAACTAACAGATCTCCTGTATTCAAGGATTCTATGTAGAGAGTCTCAAGTATTTTTAGCTGAATCAAAACTAGCCTTAGCTTGAGTTTCTGCTATCGTTTTTGCTGGTTTGTCTACTTTTGTTGCTAAGATTGTTTCATTTTTGGCTGTTTCATAAGCTAATTTTGCTTTTTCTAAAACACTATTAGGATCTCAGACGATATTTCAATTTGAAAGAAGTCTTCAATTTGATCTTAATGATGCTTCAATATTTGCGATTGGAGCATTGGCATCAGAATGAAGAAGATTTAAATCAGATTGATATCCTGAGACTTTTCCTTCATGAGTTCTATTGTATGGATCATTTTGAAGTAAATGAATTTCTCGGTCTAAAGATCCTATATGAGAATCAATATGACCAATAGCATCTTTTCCTGTAATTAATTTGTCATCAAATCAATGAATATTCTTAAAATCTGTAATTTGTTTATTTAGCTCATCAATCTTTTTAGTTCTTTTTTTGCTTCGTTCCTCGCTATTTTTTTGGCGAGTTTGAAGAGTGTCTATTTTTTTTTGTTCTTGTTGTAATTCTGCTTGAATTTTTGCCTTTTTAATATTTCTAATTTTGTCATTTCTCAAGTGCCATCTCCAATCTCTATTCATTCAAAGTTTTGTTGTTGCTGTTTCAAAATGCTTAATCATTCAGTCATAATCTTTTGCCGCGAAAGATGTATTCATCCTATCTATGGCATCACTTGCAGATTGATATCTTTCACTTAATCCATGATTTTGCTTATGCCAAGCATCGAGCTCTTTTTTCATTCCATCAAGTACATCTCTCATTGCTCTTCCATATTTTTCATTTCCACTAACACTAAACCAAAAATTATCTGAGAATTGTTCTGAAGCGCGTCATAATTTTCATGCGTATACATAAACAGCTTGATCTGCTTTTCTTATTTTATTCCACCATTTCAAATCTTTCCAATTTCATTTTACGCTTTGAGAATAATCTGCAGGAAAAAATCATAATTGTATCAATCTCATTACATTGAAAGCTGTTGTCGGAGCAAATGGAAGTTCACTTATATCGATTTTTTCTGCTTCTTTTGGCTTATCAGAGGAAGCAGTTGGAACTGGTGTTACTACGAGTAATCCCTTTTCAACTTCTTCAAGAAAAGATTTAAATTTTGTCTTAGTATCTTTATTCAATGAAATTTTTGCAAGATCATTTTTAAGGCTTATTCTTTTTTCAGTAGTTATTTTTAAAACTTCTGTTTTAGTTATTAAATTATCCGAAACAAGATCTGCAATATCATTATATCATGCTTGACTAAATGCAAGAGCTTCATTATCGCTAATTTGTATAGAATCGATAGACATATTATTTATTTTTATTTTTAAAGGTATTAATTTAGTTCTTCGATAAATTCTTTAAATGTTTTATTTTCATATCGTTTTTGAGGATATTTGTTCAATAAAATTCACTTTTCCTTATCTCATTTTAATCATCATCATTCAAATTTACTAGTTCCTAAAATATAAGATCTTAAAACTTTCTTTAATAAGGTTGGGTTAAGATTCGGTGGAATTTTAATTCATAATTCATTTATTCCTACATTAGTAAATATGTTTGCATCAGGATTTTTTGTATATATTATATTTGAAAGTTTTTGATTTTGAAAATCAGGAGAATGTATAAAATTTAAATAATCTTCCGTTTTTCATTGTTCATTTTCAGGTGTTTTTATATGCTTTTCAATTTTATCCTTTAAATCAATGTCATTATTC
>CAYWJC010000125.1:0-5886 GCA_964458505.1 uncultured Candidatus Peribacteria bacterium
TTTTGATTGTGGAAGATGATATAGATTTTATTAATAGCATTTATGTTACATTAAGAGAAAACTGAGTAGATAGTAAAAATATTGATATTGCAGAAACAGTTGAAGAGGCTAATACTAATATTTTAAGATGAACTGAAGAATTTATTATCTGAATAAGAAAATATATTGCTATTATACTTGATTTACATTTATTAAATGAAACAACATATGAGCTTTTAGATATGATAAAAGAATCTTGATTCACTTGAATGGTTATATCAACTACTTTTGAAAGTGAATGAAGAAATAAAATGTTAAAAAAATGATGTACTCATGAAGCTTTTTATAAATTTGATGCATGAAATATAGTCTGAGAACTTTTAAAAAATAAATAATAATTAATAATTAAAATCGTATATGAAAAAACTTATAATCATTTGTATTCTTGCAACTTTAGCATTTTTTAATGCGACTTATCTTACATACCAGAATTACCAAATTGAAAATGCTCCAGAATGATCAATAACTTCATTTTGTGATCTTAATAATACACTTTCCTGTACCAATGTTCTTTCAAGTCCATATTCAAAAATCTTTTGAATGCCTTTTACAGCTGTTGCAATGGCAGTTTATCCGATAATTTTCCTAATAGCTTTTTTATGAGTTATGGGAATCATAAAAAAACCTTTTCATATCCTAGTATATATGGCTTGAGGTTGAATTCTTTTTAATTCATATTTCATTTACCAAGAATACGCAAATATCTGAGCATATTGCCCTCTTTGTCTTGTTTGCAGCTGAATCATAATTACAATTTTTGTTTTATCGGCTATTTGAATTAAAAATAAAAATATTTAAATGAAAAAAGTATGTATTGTTGAAAATGAGAACTGAGAGCAGGAAATGTATAAGAATATACTCGAATGTAATTTTCCGGGAAATATTGAAATAATTCGTTTATGAACACTTAAAAGCATTAATGAGATTCTTGATAATGAAAACTTCCTTAAAAATTGAGATTTGTTAGTGATTAACTGTAGAGACAAACTTTGTGCAATGTCTTTTGTCTTTCTTGATATATTGTCAAATATCAAAAGGAGGTTTTCGTGAAAAATTCTTTTAATATCAACAAATGAACAGATAAGAAAAAAGGTTATCGAGGTTCTTTGAATATCAAATGAAATTTCCATAATGAATAAAATTCATCGTGTTATTGATAAACCTCATTTTTGACCTATTATTGCTTCTGATATGCTTAAAAATTCTTTTTAATATTCATTTTTAGAAAACAACTGAACAAAAACTAAATTTAACTTTAAAGAGGATAAATTTATTTTGACTATTTAACTTTTCTTAATATAATGCGGCTTGAATAAAAATTCTATACCTATTTATTGTATTACCTAAAATTTATGATTAAGTTTTTAAAAGAATCAATTCAAGAATTTGAACATGTTGTTTGGCCAACAAAAAATGAGACAAGAAAATATTTTTCAGTTGTTGTAACCCTAATTGTTGCATTAACAATATTTATTTTTCTTATCTCCACAATATTCTCAACTTGATTATGGTTTGCAAAAGATACTATTAATCCAAGCAAAATTACTCCTACTAATACTGCTACAGAAAAAAATATTGAAGACGCACTTAAATTTTTAAGCTGATCAACTGAGCAGACTTGAAGTACTAGTCAAAATTGAGCACAACAATAATAACTTAAATAAAAATCTAAATCCTAACCCACTTAAAAACATGTTTTCAAATTTATGATCAAATGGTGCTGAATGGTATGTAATTAGAGTAATCTCATGAACAGAAGAAAATGTTAGACAATCTTTGCTTCAAAGAAGAGAAGCTTTTTGACTTGAAAATTATATTCTTGAAATATTTGTTCCAACTCATGATACAGTTTCAGTTAGAGCCTGATGAGTAAAAGTAAGAAAAAAGAAGAATATTTTCCCTTGATACATTCTAGTTAAAATGATAGTTACAAATGAAAGCTGGTATATTGTTAGAAATACTCCAAATGTTACTTGATTCTTATGAGCATGAACTGTTCCAGTTCCAGTAAGATGAGAGGAATTAGAACAATTGAGATGAGTTTTATCAGAAAAAAATGAAGAATACAAAGTTAACTTCAAACTTTGAGACTACGTAACAATTTCTTCATGACCGTTTGAATGAAGTGAATGAAAAATCATTGAAATTAATGAAGAAAAATGATTGGTTAAAATAAATGTAAATCTATTATGAAGAGATACTCCTGTAGAGCTTGATTTTACAAATGTTAAAGCAAAAAAATAATATTTAAATAGTTATACATGCGGACAATATCCTATTTTATATCTTTTTTAGCATTATTTTTGTTTACAAATATTGTTTTGTCTTTTTATTCAGAAACTTACCATAACTTTTTAAAGGAAATAAAATCAGGTAATTCTAAAAAAACTGAAGAAGTAAGGATAACTGAAAAAAACAATACAGATATAAAATGAGTTGAAAAATTGGACGAACACATTGAAAAAATTGAAAATATTCCTGAAAATGCTTTGTCTGAAGAAAAGGAAATCGATGTTTTAGAAAAAATACCTAGTTCATTAAGAAATATATTGACAGAAAGCTTAAAGCTTGAAAAAGCTGAAAATGTTTGATTTTACGATTTACGAAGTCCTAAAAATATAGCCTATTCAACTTATAAGGATGAGGAATTTGGAATAATATTGTATGTTTTTGAAAAATGATATTGAGAAATTGAAGAATTCTTAAAGCAAAATAGTAAATATTGAATAAACGAGACAAATAACTTCTTTTGATATAGTTTTTATCTAAATCCTATAAAAAAAGACGATAGAGTGAGATTTGTTATTCAAATACAATGAAAAAGCGCTTGATTTGAAGTAATCAAATCTAATTATGAAAAATTAAAAACCATTTTACTTAATTAATTTTATTTTAAATGACAAGCATGATAGATGTTTGAGATGTATACTTTATTGATTATACAAGCTCGAAACAAAAAAAGATTGAAATTATAACTACTGAAAAAACAGAGAGATTTTAGAAAAAATGGAGAGATCTTCATGAATCATATTCGAATAAATTACAATAATATTATAATAATTACTAATTAAAAACATTATGTCTAAAAAAGTATTACTAACAAAGGAATGACTTTCAGAGCTTCAAGAAGAACTTAAAGAATTAAAAGAAGTCAAAAGAGTTGTTATAGCTGAAAAATTAAAAGAGGCTATCTCTTACTGAGATTTATCAGAAAATTCTGAATATGAAGATGCAAGAAATGATCAAGCTCAACTTGAACTTAGAATTTTAGAGCTTGAAGAAATCTTAAAAAATTATGAATTAGTTAATGAAATCTCTAATTCTAAAAAATGATGAAAAATCAACATATGAAGCACTGTTACTCTTCAATACAGACTTGAGCACCACAAATGAGAAAAAGAAGTTTTAAAAATAGTTTGAACAACTGAATCTGATATTTACGAAAATAAAATTTCCAATGAATCCCCTATCTGAAAGACTTTACTTTGAAAATCAGTTTGAGATATAATAAAATGAAAATCTCCGGCTTGAGAATTCGAATATGAAATAATCGATATAAAATAGATAACCTTATTAATAATATCTTGACCTCATGATTTGAAATAATCTAATTTTGGTTCCAGTAATTACCTGGGTTATCTCTGTAATTTTAAAATGATTTTATTTGATTTCAATTAAGAATTTTTCTCTAGGCAAAGCTTTGTGATCATGAGGAATGCCAAGCGTTCATTCAGCACTGGTAACAAGTCTTACAACTGCAGTTTGAATTAAAGATTGAATAGATAGTCCTCTTTTTGCAGCTTGTTTCGTTTTTTCCATGATAATCATCTATGATGCCATAAATGTCAGATTTGAAGCCTGACTTCATGCGAAAGCCCTTAATGATCTTACATGAAAACAATATAATTTCAATGAGTCTATAGGACATCTTCCAAAAGAAGCATTTGTTTGAAGTATAATTTGAATTATGAGCGCTTTTTTCTTAATGCAAATATAATACATAAAAACTACTAGAAATCTAGTAGTTTTTTTAATGCTTTTTTGCCTTTTTTATATTTTTGTGATAGAATCTTTAAAAGAAATATTTACTTTAATTTAAAATATGAAATTTACCGATTTAATTTTGACTCAAGTACACGCAAGAGTTGCTTGAATTTGATGAACATGAGTTACAAAAACACCGCAAAAACAAGAATTATGATCTGGAATTTGGGATACTTTAGCTGAATGGTTTTGGGTTTGAATCGATATCTTTTGGTTTGTAATAATTTTTTTCATAATAATGAAATTAATTAGACTTTTTTATGAAATTTTTACATCAAGCAGATTAGTTTATATAAAAGTTACACTGCCAAGAGCCGACAGTAAGCTTGATAAAGAAAAGGAAACAAAAAAAGATTTTAAAGAAAAAATCTGAATCATGTCCATCTTTTATAAAGCTGTTCACAAGATAAATGAGCTGAGTTTTGTTGATGCTATCATGAACATGATATTCAAGCATGCAAAAATATCGCTTGAAATAGGTTATAATGAATGACAAGTTCATTTTTTTCTAGTTGCATATAAAGAATGTATCACTCTTATTACCCAACAAATCACCTCAAATTATCCTGATGCTGAAGTTAAGATAATAAACAAAAAAGAATATATAGATATCAAGCCAAATTGACACACATTAAAGACTGTGAGTTCTTGAAAAATAAATTCGGATGTTTTCCCTATAAAAACATATAAATATTTTGAGGATGATCCATTATCAAGTATAACCAACGCATTTTGACATCTCAAAAAAACAGACAAGGCTATTTTTCAAATTATAATAAAACCACTTTGAACTAGTTGGAACAAAAAGGCAAAAAATGCTGCTTCCTTGGTTGCAAAATGACAATATAAAAAATGAATAAAATCAGCTTTATGATTAGATTTTATACAGAAATTTCTTAATATGATCTATTGGGTATTAAATAGATTCATCAATAATGAAGAATCTGGAACTTCTGCGCCATGAGCAAGCCAATGAGATTCTTATAAGATATTCAATCAAGCAGAACAGGAATCCCACAAGGCAGTTTGAGAATCTGCATGACAACAAGGATTTCAGGCTTCCATACGTATTTTAGTTTCTTCTGATACGGAGCAAAGTGCTAAAGAATGAATCAATAACCTTATTTCGACTACCTGAATTTTTACAGATGAATATAACAACAAGCTCGATGATCCAAGGGTTTCAGAAGATTTGTTCAGTTTCATATTGACTCCATTAAGATATATAGCATTTAAGTTCAAATTGCTTTGATTGCTTCAAAATAAAAGTGTTTTCAGTGTGGATGAGCTAAGTACAATCTATCATTTTCCTGACATAAACTATAATAAATCTCCTGTTATTTGTTGGCTTGAATACAAAATGCTTACAACTCCATCCAATCTTAAAACACCAAAAGATCCTTTAATGCTGTCCGATTACAAAAGAGATAAAAATTGAGAGGTTTATACAAAAGATTGATCCTTGCTTAAGGTTGATAAAAACAAAAATCTTATGAGGGATGAGAATAAGAATTTTATCTTGAATACTTGAGAAATTATTGAGATACATAAAGATTGAGATTTGAAATGAAAACCAGTTGAGGAATGAAAAACTCCGATTCAAGAAGAAAAACAAAGATATCTTTCATGATTTCCGCTTTATAAGGACTGAGTTCTTCTTTGATGGAATGAATACAGGAATCAGAAAACACCTATTTATTTTTCAAGAAAAGACAGATGAAGACATCATTATATAATCTGAAAATCTTGAGGTTGAAAATCTGTATTCATCGGTTATATGGCTCGTCAGGATCTTTGGGCTTG
>CAYWJC010000126.1:0-2284 GCA_964458505.1 uncultured Candidatus Peribacteria bacterium
GGATTACAGGATCGTCGCCTGGTTTATGTTTAACTAATTTTTGTTTAATCTTTCCAATGTCAGTAAATTTTAGTTGATCAAGAATTAATTGGGCAGATTGTTTAACGCCAATATATTGATTTGATACTTTTGTTATTAGTAGGTATAAATCTGAGAGTACAGGAATGTTGGTAGGCAAAAAATCAATAGCAGATGTTATTGTGAGATTTTCTTTATCAGGTTTATCATACTCTAGAAAAGCTAAAAAAAGAGAGTATGTGAGAGTTTCAGCTAATAGATTTGAAAATTGGTGCTTGTCAATATTTTGGATTAATGTTTTTTCAAAAGCTTGTTTTAATTTATTCAAATCATTTTTTTTATTAGTTTCGTCTAATGATTCTTGTACTTGATTACTCAAAAGACGAGCTTTTTTTGCTAATGCTTTTGCTAATTGTAGAGGAGTCTTAGCATTGTATGGTTTACCTTCAAAGAATTTTATCAATATATTAATTAGCTTCTTTTCTTCTCCGGTACCATATCTTAAAGGATCAAATAATTCTTCGGCAATTTTTTTAGGTTTTCCATCTTCGTCCCACCTCCATAGTTGCCATTCACGCATATTTATAAATAAAATATTTTCAAGTGATTCTTGATATTTTCTGAACTGTTCAATAAATTTTGGAGCGTTTAAATTGTCTTTTGGTAATTTAACTTCAACCCATCCAATTAATCTACCGTTTTGCCTTATGGTGATATCTGGAAAACCAATATTCTTTTCTTCAATCTGCAAGCTCTCTTCGGAAGTTGCCGAAATATCAAGTAATTTTAATTCGGAACCAAAATTTTGAAAAAAATTACATAAAACTGGATAAAGAGTTCTTTCGTTACTATTTGATTCATCCAATATTTTTGAAAGACTTAACATTAATTTTTCTATAGATTGAATCATATATTTTTAGTCTACAATCGTAAATTCCACTTCCGCAAGACGCTTTGTTTCAAAATTTAATTGTAGTTTATTTCTTAAATCAAAGACTCTTTTATCTTTCTCAGTAAATTGTGATTCTTGAGCTTGAAAGTACTTTTTTTGTGTTTTAAATAATTCTTTTTGTTTTTTTGCTATCTCATCTTGAACTTGTTGTCTTTCATAATATCCTAATGTTTTCGAGTTACGAAGTTGTTTATTTAGTTCTTTTAATTCCTTTTCTCTGTTTTCAATTTCATTCTTAAATTTTAATAATGACTCTTCAATAAATTTATTTAAGTGATCCTCTTCTTGAAAAACATAATCTTCATTTTGTTTAATTATTAATTCCTTTTGATGTTGTAAATTCTCATTGGTTATATCTAATAATTCATCTCTTAATCTATTTAAACTTGGCCTTTCATTTTCAATTTCTAATTCTAAAATTTTTTCTCCTCTTTTTGTTTCTATTTTTTTCCAAGTAACCCCTTCTTTAATTAACATACTTACTATCATATTTTCAAAAATTTCTTCTGTATTATTAATGGTTTTCCGCTTAGAAATTAATATGTCAATAATTAATTGTCCGTCTTTGTGTATATATTCTTCGAAAGATTTTCTAGCTTTCTCTTTAGGATGAATGAAGTTTAATTTCCATTTTCCAACAATATTTCTATCTTGCTTAATAATAGATTGAATTATTGGCAAGCTGGTATGAAATGATTTTATTCCTTCATCTCTTTCTTTTTTTGTAATATTCCCAATAGAATATTTGTCATTATCGATTTCAAAGATTGAGTCAGATACTTGTTTTATTTTACTCTTAAAAACTATATTCGAATATCTTTTTAAATAAGTATCAAGTTTAGATAGGGAATCGGTTAATTTTTGTTTTCTTATTTGTAATTTTTGTCGTACTTCTTCATCGAAATGTTGAATAACTTTTTTATGAGTTTCTTCAACTTTTTCGATAATAACATCTCCTAGATCAAGTTGTAATTGATCAAACTCTTTCTTGATTTGATTTTCAGTTCGACATTTTCTATATATATCAAGAATTTTTCTTTCAAAATCAACTCCTGTTCCTAAACCGCCCAAAGCAACTTCCCTTACTTCATATCCATCGCTAGTTAATTGTTCTGTTCCCAATACCTTATCACTAAAATTGAATAGATTACCAAATAACATGATTTTTTCTTTTAATAACTCATATACTCTTTGATCTGCATAATTACGTTTGTTAAGAAAATTTACAACTAATACATCTAGTTCCTGACCATATCTGTGACACCTTCCAATTCTTTGTTCAACCCTTTGAGGATTCCACGGTAAATCATAATT
>CAYWJC010000127.1:0-2815 GCA_964458505.1 uncultured Candidatus Peribacteria bacterium
TGAGGAAGTGCATAGAATTTACCTGGATGAATACGAGAAGGAACCACATAATCACGTGCTCATTCAGGAGAACTAACTGTAAAAATTGGAGTTTGGACTTCTAAAAATCAATGCTCAGTAAACCAATTTCTTGTAAAATGATTCATTTTTGCTCTGAATTCAATGTTCTCAAAAACTTTTTTTCTTCTTAAATCCAAATATCTGTGTTTTAATCTTATCTCTTCATTTGCTTCCACATAATCTGAGATTTCAAAAGGGGGAGTTTTTGATTCAGATAAAATTTCAGCTTTTTGCATGATTACTTCTATTTCTCAAGTTGGAAGCTTGTCATTAGTTTGACCTTCTGGTCTAGCTCTTACTATTCAAGTTAATTTAACTACAAATTCACTTCTGAATTTATCAGCAAGTTCCCATGCTTCTTTATTATATTCAGGATCAAAAACAGCTTGCGTTATTCCATATCTATCTCTTAGATCGATAAAGATTATTCATCCATGATCACGTCTGTTTGCTACCCATCAAGCCAAAGTTACTTCCTGTCAGATATTTGATTTATTCAAATCTCAGCATTTGTGAGTCCTATGCATATTTTAATAGAGTTAAAAAATAAGAATTTATTTTATTTAGTGTTTTAACCGTTTCTTTCAAAGGAATACAATTAACAAGATTCCAATTTTTAGAGGAATAACCTTCTTTATATTTGTTTTTCAAAAAAAATCAATTTAAATGTTTGAAAAAAAGCAAAAAATAGCTATCTTATGGAAGTAATTATTTTTTTATTGAAATTTTATGAATCTTGACTTAATACAAAGTATATTTGAAAATCTGATAACACTTAATTTATCATTAGTTCAAAGTGTCTTGTTTTGTTTAACTGTTATTGCATTAATTTTGATTTTCATGTATTTTAAGAAAAAATATAAGGAAGATATTTTCTTTATGTTTAAAAACATCTTTGTTTTGTATAAAAATTTTTGGCACTGGAATTTATCTAAAATCACAATATTTCTTTACTGTGCTTTTTCTTGACTTCTGCTTTCATCGCCTTTTTTAGCTCTATGCATTTATTGGACTAGAAATTTCATGGAAATTGTTAAGCCTGGTGCACTAGAACTTTTTTTTCAGACTTGAGAATTAAATGTTTCACTTTTGACTTCCTTTATTGAAAATATCTGATTGGTAATCTGAATCTTGTTTTCTTTACTAGTAACCTTAACAATCTTTATTTTAGTTTTTATGTACGGAAATATTTTAATCCAGAATGTGTACAGGAATTATCTGAATTGAGAAAAACTTCCGATTTTCCAAAATTGGTTTTTATCTTGAGCTAGAATTAATAAATATTTGTCTTTGATTTGATGGACAAGTTTGTATTTTTTGATTCCTATTGGTATTTTGTTTTTAGGTTTTATCGTACTTGTAATAATTTCTTATTTTTGACTTACAGATATAATTAAGTGATTTAATTACTGAGAGACTATTTTATGAGCGATCACATTTCTTGTGATATTTTGAAATATTATTTATTTTTTGCTTTTATCAATGAAATTGTCCTTCTCATTTATGGAATTTGTCTTTACCGAAAACGTAAATGTTAATGTAAAACTATATATTAAAGAAAGCTTTAATATATCAAATTGAAACATATTGAAAATAATTTCCCTTTTGATTCCGTTCAGCATGATATCGACATTGATATTGAGTTTATTTTCATTTTTTCAAAGTGATTATAATTTTGTAAATATCCTGATGACTGTAATTTATTTTATTGCTTTCTGATTTGTAAATTTTATGGTTTATATTTCGATTTTTCTTATTTTAAAGAAAGATAGATGATTGAATATAAATAAAATAATAAATATTCAAAAAGAAATTGAACTAAAGGCTGATACAGATAATTTATAATTTGCTACAAATCTCAAAAAAAAATCTAAGCAGATCGGCTTAGATTTTTTTTGTAGATGAGCAAGAAAACTACATTGAAGTCGTAAAATTTAAATACGAAGGCGTTTGACGTAAATTTCAAGAACCATCAACGGTAGTTAAATATATAATATAATTCATATTAGAATTTAATCCTCCCACATTTAGCCCGTTGTTTCCGGAAACTATATTAAAAGTTCATTTTAGATCAGCAATGTTTCCAGAACTATCTGTTCATGATCTTATTTGACTTGAAGTAGGAGCGGTCGAATTGCTTGGTAAAACTACATAATATCAGGTAAGTGATTCTGAAGCTTGAATATTAATTGAAGCTGATGAATTTGTGACAAATGCTGTAGATAAGGTTATAGGTTGATTTGTTTGACTTCCTGTTACAGTCAGAAAAGGCACATTTGAAACGTTTTGTTGAATATTTCAATCTGAATCTTCAGCTGTAAAATATAGAACATAATTTGTGTTCGCATTTAATCCGAAAACATTTATTTGATTCAATCAGCTCGATAGATTTAGATTTCAGCTCATTGCTAAATTATTTCAAGAACTATCAGTTCACAATCTTATTTGACTTGAAGTTGGAGCAGTTGAGCCTGAAGGCAATATAATATAATATCACTTTGCCGATTCATTTATATTTACTCATATGGTTGCTGTTGAATTTGTCGTGGAATTTAAAGCTAATGAAAATGTGGGAGCTCAACTAGATGAAGTGTTTGTAGTTTGAAAAGGGGAACTTAAAATACTTTGTTGCAAGACTCAATCTGAGTTTTCGGTTACGACATATAAAACATAATTTGTATTAGCACTAAGTCAGGTAATAGTGAATTGATTTGATCCAGAGTTCAAATTCCAATTTCAACGGATAGCAGAATAT
>CAYWJC010000128.1:0-6188 GCA_964458505.1 uncultured Candidatus Peribacteria bacterium
TGAGAGCGCTAAAAGCAACCTAGCAAGAAGATCTTTTTTATTTTTAAGAAAAACAAAAAAACCAACTAGTAATGCAATTATTGCCGTTGGTATGTGTGAATAATAAACAAGCGATATGGGCACAGTATCAGCAATCATCTGATGACAAGTCGCGTTATTTGTAATTAAATTATAGTCCATATTTTTGTTTTTATGTTTTTTATATTCAAAAAATATTATACTGTTTGTTCACATACATCATTCTTAATTTTATCATCATAATATTGCCAACAAATATTGCCTTCCCCATCACAACCAAGCAACGGTATTATCAATGGATTGCACCCTGTTTTTTTCAAAACCTCCACAAATGCTGGAATTATAACCTGTTCAGTAAATTTAGCCTCACCTTTGTCTGCCTTTATTAAGAAATTTTCTAACAATACTGCATTTTTCACGCAAAGACCTAGAATTTTAAGATAAATATCATACGGACTAAGTCCTCTTTCCTTAAATATGGAGGCATCAAAAAACTCAACATTTTCATATCCAAATTTCTTAAATATTCTATGATGAAAAGAAATAAGATTTTCTCCCCAAATCGTATCAATATCCCTAAAGCATTTATTATCCTGTTCTTTTATTGATATTATATTTTCCTTCGCAACTACCTGAGATTTACATTTATTATTAAAAAACATCATCTTTACTAAATGAAGCTTATCCCTATTACGTGTGCAAAATTTATCCATCGTATATTCAATAACAACCAAGTCCAATCCCAATAAACATGCATACTCCTGTGCTATTTGTAATTCAAGATTAGGAGTTGCAATATTTCTAAAAATAACCGCCTTGGGTTTATCACAGAAAACAGCAGGAATTTCATTATTCAAAAATATTTCCATTCTTCCTTTTAATTCTTGATCATTCCATCTTTTCCAAATTTCTTCTTTCACGGTTGAAAGTGGCGTATACATACTTTCAACTGATAAAATTTTATCATCCTGTTCCAAAATACTATCCTCAATCATTTCCTCTTTTTGAATTTCTTCTTTTTTAAAGTCGAATCCAAACAGTGATCTCACCATTCTAAACATTGCATAAATCATATTATATCTCTACTGATTAAAAAAATCCCACCACACAAACATTATACCTCCAGTTAAATATTTATGGAAGGAAACATCTCAAAAGATTCTACTAAAAAAATCTAATAAACACTTCTTTAAAGGAGGTTACAGCCGTAAAAGCAATTCCCGTCCACCAAGCATTTGAAACAATTGTACTTCCCCAAAATATCTTCCAATCACGCTTAGTAAAACCGTTATACATATGATAACCAGGCCTCAAATAAACCGTTGTGATTAACGGGTCAAAATTTATTGAAAGGAATATGAATTGTCCAACCTTATTTTTATGGAACACCCAATAAAGAAATTTCTTACCATGTCTTCTCCAAGCTGCTTTAGCTATATCCTCTTCTTGCTTGAAAAAATTCTCAACAAGTTCCTTTACGGTTTCAATTCCGAGCCAATCTTTTTCCAACATGTCATATACCCAAACTATACCTAAACAAATAACAGCAGACAAAATCGCCATTATAACTCCACCATACAAAGGGCCGAGCTGATAAATTACATAGGGATACAAAAGATAATCAAATGCGTAATCAAAAGACCTAAAAACAATATGACCAATGGCCAATATTTTTAAATTAAACTTTTTCACCCAATTGAATTTCTTTGCCAAAGCAGAACTCATAAATTTCTATTAAAAAAAGTAATGCCAACCTCTCTCTATATTATGCCTCAAAATCAACCTAAATACAACAGTTTAAGATTCTATTGACAATTTATTATTATACACCCAAAAACACCGCTTGTCAAATGCAAAAGGCATTTCGTGGCTAATATAAGCCATTTTCTTATTTAAAAATTATAGAAAAACAAATGAATCTCGATTTACAATCAATAATGAAATTGCTTAGATGTTTTTAAAGACTATAGGTAAATATTCAGCAAATGGACCATTATCCTTGTTTAAAACAGCTTCCTTATTCTGCCTGTCCTTGGAAACATACACGAGTCCAGCCAACTCCGGCTTATCACCTTTATTTAAAATACTTTCTTCAAAAAGTTTATACTCTCTTAAAAGTTGCTCTAGATCTATTAATAATTTAGTCCAATATACAATTCCCAAAAATTTTTGTGGTCCACTTTGTACAACAGCCCAGGGCAAAAAGCTTTCAACCCTAGCACTATCTTTCGACAAAATTCCGATTTCTTCTTCCATTTCGTTAGCTGCATTTTTTGCGATATCAATAAAATTACCATCCTCTTTCAAATCCTCCCTGGTTATCCCTCCACCTATACATTGAATCCTTCCTGGAAGTGCCGTATTACTATTCATTTGTCCAAACACAAGAAAACCATCACTTGTTTCTATCATGACAGAAGAATGAGCTACTCGACATACATATTCACCCTCAATAACTCCATGAATAGTTGCCAGATAATGAGCATAATCAGAAAGCATAATTTCAACTGTAACCTCCCCATCCTCTTCCCTTTCTTTTACAATAGTAAAGACATCACCTCGCTTAAATGTCTTACCTCCCGAAATTAATTCATTCCAATGTTTTTCTATTTTATTTGAAATACCTTCAGGAAAAAAAACCTTACTATCATTGTATTTAAGAATGGGTTCCTTGTTTAATTTTATAAATTCATTCATTGTATTTTTTTATTTATATTTTCATAAATTAATTCAAACGCCTTAGTTGCTCCCTCTCTAAAAAGTATATCATTTGATTGTGGCCCCTCCAAAGGATAGCACTCAAATTTACCCAGACCATGGTAACCCTCTGGATCAATGTAAATCACAGCCAATCCTTTTTTTCTAGCTGCATGATGTATTTTTCTGCGATCCGCATGGACGCCAACTACAATTAATGATTTAGCATTCTTGTTAAATTTTATTTTAGGAATTATATGCGTAGATTCATATTTACGAATGTAGCGTTCTTCTAAGCCAGCTTTTCTAACAAGGCCATCGAAATTATTTGTTATTATTTCTCCAACAATTAATCTTCTACTCACAAGCTCCCTTACAATTTCATGAAATTTTGTCGGGCGCGCCAAAAAACATTTTTTATACATTTCAGTTAATCGCAAGTAAGCTTCTTGTGGATTACTCATAACTTCCAATAAAAGCGTATCCTTTGGCAAATTGAAAATTGAAATTTTTGATTCCAAATCGGTTACCTTATAAACATCATGAAGAAATTTCAATGGCGGTATTCCAGCCTCAATTGAAGGACCACATCCCAGTTCAATATGCGCAGGCAAAAGTGAAGATATCTTTTCAATAACATTTCCAGTAATAGGTTCTTTTCTGATATCTTTTTTTCTAAAACCAGTTTTCAGAATATACCATGGTTTATTCTGAAATTCATCATCTATTGTGAAATTATTTGAATAAATAGTAATATCAAGGGAATTATAATTCTTACTAATTACTCTTTTTTCTTTAGTATCCTCCGGATGTTTTTTATAAAATCTTATATCGATATACACGTCCTTATTTCTTAAAACAACAACTTCATCATCCAATGATATACTTCTTTGAACTATTTCAAATTCTTTACTAATTTCTTTTAATGCTTTTTTGTATTCAAGTATCTCTCTCGAGGGCAAACAAACACTAACCCATAAATAACTTTTATTCAAAACCAAATCTTTAGAGCCATCTTTTCTTTTTATAACATCAAATTCATGCTGATAATGAACCATCCTTCTTCGCTGATCTTTACTGCTTTTCCACCCAGAATCTTTTTTATTTTCTTCATCTTGTGTTCTCCTCCAGATACCCTCTTCAATTCTTGGGTTATGATTTTTGGTTTTATTATAAAATTTTTTCCAAATTTCAATCTGAAAGTCTGAAAGATTTTTAATTATAACAAATGGGAATTTCATGTATTAAAGGGCCGTCTTTGGACTAGCAAAGTTATTATTTTACACACCATGTTCATTGGAAACAATTATGGCTTTAAATCAAATTTTACACAAGAGCTGCACTTTACCAATTAAACTTACAAAAAAACATACGCATTATTTTAAAGCAAACTTGCAAAAGGGTCAGACATCTTTCTTAACCAATGCCTTTATGTTATATTATAATCTATATAGCAATTAATATTGTAGTATTAACTTACAAAAAGCATTCCTATGAATATCCTACTATTAACCAAAAATACTGGAAAAATTAAAGCTGCGGAAAGTGTTTTTAATAAATATGGAATACGGGTACATTCTATAGTTAAAGAATATCAAGAAATCCAGGCAGATTGTAGTCTTGATATTGCTCGGTATTCAGCCATACAAGCATCTAATGATTACAATAACATAGTGATAAGAGAAGATCATAGTCTGTATATAAATGCACTTGGAATTCCTGGCCCTTATACAAATTTCATAGAGAAAAAAATTTTGCCAGAAAATATAATAAAATTAACTGAGTTTTTTGGAGACAATAGCGGTTATTTTGAAGTTGCAACAGTTTGTGCTTGGCCTGATGGCAAAACAATAGAGAACGTCTTTCAAGTTCCCATAACAATTGGATCGAAAATAATTATGGAAGGCAAGGGATGGAACAGTATCATAAGACTACAGGATGAAGAAAGAACACTAACAGAATATCCAGAAGAAGAAAGATTGCACATTTGGAATCAGGGATACGAAATGATTGCAAAGAAATTAACGCAAAAATAAATTACCCCGTGGCAAGCATTTATATACAATAAACTTTTTTTTGATAATTTATAATTATACACCCAAAAACTCCTTTTGTCAAACACAAAAGGAGTTTTGTGGCTAATAAAAGCCATTTTCTTATTTAGATCAGTCTAATTTTTTACATATTTAGAATAAGGAGATTCGTTTTTTGCAAGAAGCATGGTTATATATCCTTTTTGTATAATATCCTCATCTTTAACTTTTAATTCTCTCGCAAGCTCCATCAACTTCATTTTTCCTTCACTAGCATCATCACATAAATATTCAATTTCAACAAAATTACCTAATTCTTCAATGTCATCCAAACAAATAGAAAAATCTCCTAATTTATATTCTTTGCGTTTTTTGCTAACCTCCGCGATTTTTTCCAATCCCATAGCTTTTAGCATTTCTACTGCCGATAATTTGTTTTCGACTGGGAATTCATATTCCTCCCATTCTCCATCTTTTTTTGTACGTGCTCCTTTATATGTAAGAAATATTTTGCCCTCCTCATCTCGAACTCTCATCATAAATGAATATCCGATTTTTTCATACAAACATATTTCACCATAATAAATATCTTTCTGATGTTTTTCCTTAAAGAGCATTGCTCCTTTTTCTAAAATCTTGCTTTCTATTTCAGTCAAATTAGCAATAGCAGCTCTTATTTCTATTTCCATAAAATTATTTTAATGATTTATTTGGGCAAACAGAAACACAGGCTCCGCACCCAATTCATTTTTAAATTTATTATTGCATACGTAAAGTACAGGGCAACGCTTCTTAGCTTGGACAAAGATTATTTGAAATAAATTATTTTTTAACCCTTACAATAATAAATATCCATGCTTTTTCTGAAAATAAAAAATCATCAACAAAAATCACGCGCATTTTTGCAGCATTTAACAAACTATTTATATCTTTTTTGTAAAATTGTCGCGAGATTACTTGATTATCATTTATTTTTCTCTTAAATCTTCTTCTAACAATCACAGCAACTATCGCATTGCTTTTTGAAACTACAAATATTTGCTTTAAAACCTTTGTGATATCTTCGTTTTTTAAGTGTGTAAATACAGAAGAAATCCAAATACCATCAAATTCATTTTTAGAAAAAACAGAATTCAATTTAAGCGTATCAAGTTCAAGAAAAGATCCTGCTGATCTATTCTTAATGGCGTAATTAATCATGCCGGAAGAAAAATCAATACCTATTGTTTGAAAATTCCTTATTGCAAAATATTCAGTATCATGACCAGGACCAGAACCAATATCTAATATTTTTCCATTTTGTGGTAAAAATGAAATAAATTTTTTTAATTGCTTATTCAACAGCAAACCTGAATTTTTTGAATAAAATTCGGTATTTTCATTATACCAATTTTTAATTTTTTTATATTGCTTATCCATAATAATTTTAAAAAATGGGGG
>CAYWJC010000129.1:0-8933 GCA_964458505.1 uncultured Candidatus Peribacteria bacterium
TGCCTTTTTGGTGAAAACAGTAACGCAAAATATCATAGGATTGTGGTTTGAGTGAGAATAAAGAAATTTAGAAAATTATAAATTTATGAAAAGTTTATCGTTTAAATAAAAATCTTTTATCTTTAATAAATATTTTATATTTTCTTTTAATTGCTCATCCATATCTATTTCTTGAGTCTCCAACGGATTAACCCATTTAGATTCAGTATGTTCATTCGATAAGTGAATTTTTCAAGAGATATATTTGCAAATAAAATTTATTCAAACTAATTCATTCTCTTTTTTTCCAGAACGATAAAGATGATAAAAAGATATGGGCGCAATTATAGAACATTCAAAATTTGTTCATAATTCTTCTTTTATTTCCCGTAACATTTCTATTTCAACACTTTCTAAGTTTTGATTAAATCTTCAACTTACACATTCCCACTTGTCTGGATCATGATCTCTATTTGAACTTCTTTTTGTAATAAGAATTTCATCTCATTTAAAAATAAAGGCATTTCCAGCTACAAAAAATTTGCCTTTTATTATATTTTTATCTTTATCATCTGCATTCATTATTTATTTTTTTAATTGATTATTTTTTGATTTATTTATTCTCTTTCTTGATTCTTTAATATTTTCAGAAATTGGTAATTTTTCAGGCATTGTTCATCAAAGTTCCTTAATTGTTTCTCTGACTTTTTTACCAACCTCATAATGAGCTTTGTTTGCTTTATTTTCTCAAATGATATTTTCTCTTTTCAGTTTTGCTTCTGCTTGAGTGGCTCGGAATAGATTAGCAGCAAGCTCTTCACTTCACATATGATCGAGTATTGTTTCTTTTGGTTTTAATTTTTTGTTTTTATGAATATTCTTTTGTCTTAATCATCAATATAATCACATGTAACCGTAATCCTGAAAATTTGCATAATTCACAACCCCAGCTTCTCTAGCTGCTTTTGCAAGATTTTTATTATGTTCTTTTATTTCATCTCTTAGGAATACTCTCTTTGAATCCTCTATGAGTTGTTCTTGGATTTCCTGTTTTCTAGTTTGAATAGCGAAATAACTCTGAGCAAGTGCAATTTCCTCTTTTCTAGGGTCACCATTTTGGGCAATTAGATAACACGCATAACGGGAAAGTATATAATCATCAATAATTTGTCCTTGAATTTCTCAATACTGATTGCGAGATTTTTGGGGTTCGCTCACGTGAGAGAAATGCAACTCGATATCCTGATTGCTATTTTCACAGGCCTTTTTAGCTCTTTTTATAGCTGGTAAAAATTTACCATATTCAGTATAACCAAGTAATTTATACAAATCTCTCGCACTCCAGAATTCCTGATTGAATTCATTCATTTTTTTGATTTGTTCGAAAATGTTAATTGTCATAACCAAAAAATATTACAACTAAGATATTAGTGATTTGATTTTATAAACTATATTAAAATAATCAATGATAAATATTATTAATAAGACAGAGTAATAATAAAAACACCATCTCGAGTATTTCTCAAGGTGGTGTTAATTTGTGTTACCAATTTGGTGGGCTTGGCGGGATTCGAACCCACGACCATCGCCTTAAAAGGGCGCCGCTCTACCTGCTGAGCTACAAGCCCGTTTTTAGTTTAGAATTGAGGTTCTGAGTGTTTTTTCAATCTCAGTTCTCAGCTCTCAGCTGTCAAACGTGGGTGTATTTTATAAAAAAAATACTTTTTGTCTAATTTTTTTTAGACTTTTTTTAAAAATAAACTTTTTTATTCTGTTTTTTATTTATAATGCTTGCAAACTCGTATAAATATGATAATATAAAACCAATTAAAATTTAAATTAAAAAATGGATATAAATAACGGATTCTCAAAGTTTCAAAGACTTTTGTCTTATTTTTTGATATTTTGTTTATTATTTTCAAGTACCTTTAATTTTCCATTTTTAGAATCAGTTAAAGCCGAAGTAAACAGTAGCACAAAACTTATTTCCATTATAATAGATGAAAAAACATATAACGATCTAGATAGTCTAGGTTGAATTTTATGAAATAAAATAAAAAGATATGCTGAAGATATTCAGGGGCGACTCGATAACACAAAAGTTATAATTTATAAAATATCGCCGAATACAACACCACAAAAAATCGCACAATTAAACGAAAAGCTTTTTTATGAATGAAATTGAGATAAATTTTCACAACTGATTTGAACTATTCTAATTTGAAAAGTCCCTTTACCAGTCATTCATAATAATTGAAAGACTTTTTTAAGTGTTTATCCATATATTGATTTCAACGATAAGAATTTCTTTTTTGATGTAAAGAAAAACAATTACGAGGCAACACAGGAAAATATTGATGATCCAAATCCTGAAATTTGGCATTCTGTAATTTCTCCATGAACTTGAAATCAGAATGAAGATATAGATAAATTAAAAGATTTTTTTGATAAAACGCATGATTTTTATAAGAAGCAATGAGTTTTTGCAAGTTCACTTTGAGAACCGAGTGTTTTTTATTTCGATTGATTAAGAGACCAAAAAACAATAAGTTATCCAGCATGGAAATGATATGAGCTATACATAAGAAATATCGAAGACTTGACTTATAATAGAATCAATAAATATCTTGCAAAAAAAGTATATGACGCATTTAATTTGGCTCAAAATGAAGATTTAAACAATGCAACGGCAGAATTATCCAATATGAATTCTTGAGTTAAGGAATTGCTTGAATCATGAAATTCATCTGACTCAATGGATTTTTCAATAATTCCAGATGGTCAAACAAGAGAGATTCTTTCAAAAGCAACAAAAAAATTCGCTGAAGTATTCAATGCAAAGCACATTTGAGATATGCTTAAATTCATTTACAATACTTGAAGATATTGAGACGCGAATAATGTCAGGGTCGATACTCCTTCTGTTTTGATTTCAAAAAGAGATCAAATATCTTTTTCAGTTTTAAAAGATGTCAATACTGTATTGGAAGATAGTATTGATAAATTGATTTCAAAAGATTGATTATCAAGAAAAATAGCAGTTCCCACCAAGACAAATGAAATAAAGAAAAGAACAGAGAATTATGATGGGTGCGAAATAAAAATTATTTACAACAAAACATTCGAAAATTATTATTTTTGAAAAAAATGAGAAAATATATCTGAGGCTGAAGATTGTAGTATTTATAGATGATCAAAAAGAACAGAATCAAATAAATCTCTTCTTGTAGAACAAAATAGATCTTTCAATATAAATAATATAAATTGAGATGTAAGCTTTTTGTCTGCCAGTCCGAATAATGTAAATACATGTTTAGCAAACTGAGCTAAAACGCAGCAATGGTGATGAAATTCTCCTTTGAATTTAGATATGAGCAAAATATCCACATTTACACTGAACGAAAACGATCCAAAAAAAGCTGTTTTGCCATTATATGATATTGCTTGATGAAAACAGATTTGATACAGCTGAACTACAGACACACAAATAAATACACCCGACAATCATTCTCCTAATTCATGTTTGTCATTTAATTTTATTCAAACTAAAGAAAATAATAATAATATTCCATACGTTTGTATAACTGATAAAGTTACTTATCCACTATGATCAAAATTTGAGAATCTTTTTAAGAAAACCGATACTTGAGCAATGTATTTTTCGACAGATAGCGATCACGAAAGAAATATTTATATGAATTGAGATAATGTAAGATCAATTAATAATCATAATAATTGTGTCGATTATACTGAATCCAACTATTATTTTAAAAGTATTCCATCCATTACAACACACAAATCGCCAACACCTGAGGAATTTGATAAGGCATTGAAAAGTATGACAACACCATCCTTGGCTTCAGACAGGGATAGGTATGTTGATTTCCTATCTGCAAAATGAAACTTGAAAAAGATTCTTTATCCTAATTTTTTCAGATTAAGGATAACTTCACAAAAGGATCTTGAATATAGCAAGGTAAAAGAAAAGATCAAGGATCTTCTTGATGCAAAAAGTTTAGAAATAAACAATATTATTAATTCAGAAAACCCTTCCAGCTTAACTTGAGATGATAAAATAATATATGATTTATTAAAAATCACATCAAATTACCCTGCAAAAATAGATTTATATAGTTTGGCTTCAAAAAATAATCTTATTTTTGATGAACTCATAAAAGCTGTAATTTGGTATAATTTATGAAGTGCGACTGCAAAATATAAATACATTTTAGAGCATTATCTTGATATCGATGGGAATTCAACATCACTTGAGGCATGACATAAAAGTGATTACGAAATAGCTTATCTATGATCAAGTTGAGATTCGAAAAACATGTATTTAAAGCTTGAAACAAATTCTCAAGATAATTTACCGGACGAAATCAGGAATATAAAAAATGCTAACAATAATTTAAATGCACTATTGGATTGAACAAATATTGCTTCAAGACAAAATCAAAATGAAGAATGAACTAAGTGTTGAACACCAGAGTGAGTTCCGATTCCTGACTGGCTTCCTGCAATTTTTTGCTGGCTTAAAACTCTTGTTCCGCCAATTGCACTTTCGAATTCAAGTTGTTCACCAGCTCAGCTTTTGGTACCAAATTGATTGGATAGCATAAATGGCGAAGAATATTCTGAAGACAGAAATCAAAATTGAATTCCAGATTGATCTGAGCTTATAAATGATTGAAAAATAGATTTGTTTACAGAAAAAACCATATACCCATACAATTCTAATATTACTGTTGAAGCAAGATTAATGCTTGAAGATAAGCTCATAGCAGCCGATGGTTTATCACAGGTTAATTTTGAATTGGTTAAACTTGATTGATATAATTGAACTGCAATCCCAATCAATAAGGCCAATATTTATGATATTTCTTCAAGTCATAATTCATTAAGGAATATTTCCAATATCAATCCTTTTGTAAATTTTTCTTCATGAAAGATTAGATCAGAAAACTGAATCGCAAAATTTTCCTTTTGATCTAAACAAAAAGATATTGACGTGTATATTAAAGCATCAATAGAAACCTTCGATAAAGATTGAATTATTGCTGTGTCAAATGAATCAGAGATATATAAAATCCAAATAAGATGAAATAAGATACAAGTACTTTCAAAGCTTTGAGATAATACCGTTTCAAGTATTAAGGCAGGACAAGATTTGGTTTTTGAGCTAAGAGAAAAAGACAAATACGATACAATCATTCCTCTAGATGACAAATATAATGTAAAAGTCTATGATTCGATTACAAATGAAATAGTTTTTGAGAAAGAAAATATAGATTTAACAAGGTGAAACAATATTTGAAAATATGTATTTAAAAACGACATCTTGAAAACGACATGAATTTTGAAATTCGAATTCTCTAATTCAAATTGAATTTACTGATATCAAGAAATAACAGTTCTTCCGACAAGCCTAGCTTCGATAAGGGTGACACCATCGACAAACCAATTTGTAAAATGATCAAATGTTTCAATTTTGGTTGAGCTTCTTGATAATTTCTGAAATTATACAAGGTGAGATTTATATAATGTCGAATGAATCATAACAAATGGTGAATGATATTTTACAGATTGAAATGTAAAAAATAAAAAAAGCTCTCTTCTTGATGGTTTTTCATATTTTACAGTTTCGTCAAATGAAAGCTGAAATATGAACTTGAAATTTGAAGTAAAAGGTAATGAAATATATAAGCAATCAAATATAATCTCTTTAAAATCATTGGATTTTGCAAAGGTTAAGGTTAATGTAGCTTGAAACAATGAGGGTAATATAATAGTATGAACATGAAGCCATAACATTACATTGGAAATTCAAGACAGAGATTGACATAGGATTGACTGATTTAATTCCGTTGTCTATTTTGATTTCCCTGCAACTTCATGAATAATAAAGCCAAATTATGCTAGAATTGAAAATGGACATCTTGTATGAGAACCTGTCCAACTTGTACCGAATTTCGTAGCCTGAAAAAATCTTAAACTATCAATTGATCTTCCCTGAATTAAGGATTTTGAATGAAATAATATAAAGATTCTTCCTGATAAGCCAATGAGAGTTTCCTTGTCTTTATGAAAAGATAAAATGGAAGCAAAATTTTGAGAAAAGACAAAATTGACAGCCAATCTTCATGATAGATATGGAAATCTGGCGTATAATGCACAAAATCATAAAATCAAATTTGAAATTCCAGATGAATATAAGAATTTTGCTGAATTTGAAAATTGAAACCATTCAAAAGAAGTAAATGTCATTTCTTGATATGCTAGTACTGATGTATATACAACTGATTTACCAGGATCCGCATATATTATTGCAACTTCAAATCCTTCACTTGAACAAAATTCAGTCTCAATAAAAGATTGATCTTGAAAATCTATCACCTTCAATTGAGTCTCTAAAAACGCCGCATTCTTAGATACATACTATTTTTTCAATAAAGAAAAGCTAGATGATATTGACTATAATTCACTTTACACAGTATTGCTTTGAGCATCATATTGAAATATAACTAATCAAGGATATTTGGGATGAGAAATAATATTCAATAAAAAATCAAGATCACTTGCGGTGACGACACTCTTAAATGATCCATATATCAAGCAAAGTGCATTTTGATTTACTCCAGGATGAAAATATAGTGAAAATGATTTAAAAGAAGAACTTGATTTCAATTTGGAAAAGGAAATTTGAAGCGATTCTAAATGATTATATGTTAATTTCTATGATACCGTATACAAAGATTTCATTTCAAAAATAAGATTTATATTAGGAAACGACACATCGCTTATTTCTTGTAATGATAATACCCAAGATATCTTATCATGCCCTTCTGTTTTAGACAATTCCTCAATGACGCTAAAGTGATTCAATAACGCAAAATCAATAAAAGATGATGAAAAATTAAAGCTGGATTTAAATTGATCTGAACTTTTCAGTGTTGATCGCAATTGAAAATTTACGAAAGATCCAAATATTTCTCTGGAAATTGATACTAGTTCAAAATGAAATTTGTTTTGAATGAATATTTTAAGCAATGATGTAAAGATTTGATATGTTTGATTAAAAATGAAAGCAAATTCTATTTGAATATATAGCGAGACTGGTTCAAACAATGATTGATTATATGTTGAACCAATATCTTCAAAATATTCATTAGAATATAATTATTTATGAACTTCAAATTTTTGAGATAAATGAATTTCATTCTTTAAAAATAATTTCAATGATTCTGAAGTTGATAGGGACTTAATATGAAATAAGTTGTGAATCGAAAATTATGCTAGAGAAGATTGAATAGGATGGCAAAATCAAAATAAAATGCTTCTTGAATTCGCATCAGGAAATAATGTTTGAGACTCAACAAAATTTTACCAAACATATTCAACCATTAATTTATGAGATCCTGTTGCTAGTTTAGAACCCAAAAAAATCAATTGACTTGATTTCGATAAAACTATCGGAAAAAGGATTTTTGAATCAGATTCTGAAAAAATCGAATATTATAATAAAATTGATTTCAATGGTGATATACAAAAAGATTTAGTAATTTTCTTTGAGAGCTGAAAAATTAAATTGTTAGCAAATTATGGATGACAATTTAAAGATATGTGATATTTGGCATATGTAGCAGATGCATGAAAGTGAAGAAAATGAGTTTGAAATTTTTCTTGAGAAGATTTTTCTTGATGATCATTCGACGACATCGTTTTAGTTGATCAGAAATGAAAACTCATACTGTTTGATAACACTAATTGAAAATTTACAAGAAAAAGACCTAAGATATACAATGAAGCCTGAAGCTTAACAGAATTAAGTTGAAGCATAATTCAGCTTGAAGTTTTTGATATGGACAATGATAAAAAAGACGACTTAGTGCTAGTTGAAGATAATTGAGAATTAAATGTTTTATATTGAGGAATAAAAAATTGAGAAATTGCATTCATAAAAAAGCTTCTTGATTGAAATTTATGAATAAAACTTGATAGTAAATCGGTTAATTCTTGATGAGCTGCTTATTTTGAGTGATTACGACAAATAAAACCAAAAAATCAAACCGATAATTACAAGGATTCACAAGATCTGCTTGCTTCTGTGAATAGTTCAACATCAACAATCCCGGATGATACTTTTTCTGCTCAGCTTGATAAGCTTCTTTACTATCAATTCAGATATTCAGTAAAAAAAGACAATTATTCAGATCAGGAGAAAAAACAAGTAATTCAAAGTGTGGCCTGAACCAATGAAAGCTGACAGCCAAACATGGCTTTGTCAAACCAGATTTTACAATTTAGCAATGAACTTCAGGATTTGGCATGAAGCTGAAATACAAACTTATCACAAATGCATTATGAGAATATCGAAGAGCAAAAAACTTTCATAAAATCACAATTCGCTGAAGCAAAATGATTTAAAGTGGAAAAAACCTTTATTGATCAGAATTGATGAAATCTAAGAGGCAAAGATAAGGTCAAAGTGAATTTAAAAATAACAAATACAAATAATACCACTCTAAAAGGAGTTGTCTATCTCGATTCAAACCAAAATTGATTTTTAGAGTCAGATAATCTTAATTACATATATAAGGATTCAGATACTGAAATATTGAAACCGCTCCATAAACTTGATAATTGAGATTATGATTATCTTTTTGATGGTATTAAAATATTTCCAAATGAAACAATCGAAATAAGTTATGAGTTATTGGCACCAAGCGTATCTTTTTGAGAGGTAAAAGTTGGAATCATCGAAAGTGATGATAGTTATTGAGACGTGAGTCTTAATCCTACAAAAAAATGTAGTTCAACAGAAATACAATGGAAATCGACTTGAACAAGAGTTTATAGTTCTAGAATTTCAAGGGTTTACAATGATGATTCGCAATTACCTGAACCTTTTGCAAAAAACAATGAAGATAGAAACAGGAATGGAATCCCTGATT
>CAYWJC010000130.1:0-2629 GCA_964458505.1 uncultured Candidatus Peribacteria bacterium
ACCTTTTGGTTACAAAAGTAGAGAAGAAAAACTGATAGAAAAAGTTTTTGAACCAAGAATTATAGATAAAATCATTCAACTTTGTTTAACTCGGGATGAATGAATAATGAATTTTTTATGGTTGAAAAAATAATGAATTAATGGACTAAAAGAGATTCCACACTTCACTCAGAATGACAGATTCCATCAGAATTAACTCTCATACTTCCTAAACCAAGTTAATTGTCTTTTAGCATAATTTCTATTATGTTGTTTAACCATATTGACACATTCTTCAAACGAAATATTTCAATCAAGATAATCTATCACCTCTTTATATCAAATAGTGTTCAATCAAAATGAATCTTTGGGATATTTTTTCAATATATCTTTAACTTCATCCAATAATCCATCTTTAAACATTTCATCAATCCTTGAGTTTATCTTATTGTAAAGGGCTTGTCGATCTCAATTATAGGGTGTCATAAAAAGAATATCATACTTTACTTCATTTTTCTGTTTTAATTCCAGTTTTGACTTTCATGTTTTTTCAAAAACCTCAAGTCATCGCATTACATACCTGTAATTGTTAGGCGATAGGGAAGTGGCATAATCACTGTCAACTTTATTCAACATTTCCCATAAGTATTCATTTCATTTTTCAAGTCTTAATTTTTCCATTTTTTCCCTGAATTCCCAGTCTGCTTCAACTTCTGGAAGTTTGAAATTATAAATTATCGAATCGATATAAAGTCATGTTCATCAACAAATCACAGGAATTTTTCATTTTTTAGAAATGTCTTCAATTATTTTTTCTGTTTCTTGTTTGTATTCTCAAACCGAATAATCTTTATCAATATCAATAATATCAATCATATAATGTATAATAGAATTCATTTCTTCTTTTGTGATTTTTCAGGTTCAGATATTCAATTGTTTGTATATTTGGCGTGAATCCGCAGAAATTATTTCTGAATCAATCAATTCGGCAACTTTTAGACTCAGTGCAGTTTTTCAGGATGCTGTGGGTCAATAAATCACTATCAATTTCGGTAATTGAGATTTTTTTTTGATAAAATTCAATATTTGTTGCTCGTTCATTTTTAATTTATTTAAATTATTTCATTTTTACTTTTTTAATGTTAAAAATCAATTTTTAATTTAATTAAAAAATAACCATCTTTTTTTGAAGATGGTTATTTTTAAAAAATATGTTTTTATTTATTATCCGTGCATAATTTTTTATGTTACGAAATATTGTAAAGATATTAAAACATATATTTTAATGTAGTCAATTTTTTTCTTGGTTGTTTTTCAATATTTTTGGGATTTTTATTTCTATAATAGTTCAATTTTCTTTTGTTGATTCTACGATTCGGATTTCTCAACCTATTGTTTTACATGCAAGCCCGACAGAATATGTTCAAAGTCAACATCAGTTTGGTTTAGTGCTTTTTACTTTTTCTTTAAATAATGTTATTAACAATTCTTTATTTATATATCAATCATTATGCATAGTGATTGATACGAATTCATTATCATCATCAATGTTAATATTGAGGAATAGTCATGCTTCAAAAGCGTTTTTAAAAAGATTTATAAATATTCTTTTCAAACATTTAATGTCATTGTTTATTATTATTTCTAAGTCTCACGGAATATTTGAAATTTTTCATTTTTTACTTGTTATATCTATCATTTCATTTAGGAAACTTAACAATTCAATTCTTCAAGGTTTTAGTTTGTATTCACCTAATTCCATCTTTAAGATATCAAGATAATCAACAGTAAGTTCTGCGGCAGCTTCAATACTTTCTTTTAGCTTTAAAAAATATAATTTAAAGTTATCTTCAGAAACATTTTTACCTACTCAGCAAATTTTATCATAAAGGATCGACGCGAATCCTAATGCACAAGTAAGTGGTTGTTTTATATCATGATTCATGACATAAATTGTATTTTCTTTTATTTTATCAATTTCTTTTAGTGCCTCGATAAGTTTCTTCAATGGTGTTATATCAGCTGTTGTAAATGACTCTATATTTTTATCTTTATCGTGTGTTGATGAAAGTAAAAACCATTTTTCTTCTCAGGTTTTTGTTTTGAATTGAAGTTCGTATGGGATAACCCAACCGCTTTCTTTAAAGATTTTTCTTCAATTCTCAAATCTTTCTAAATTTTCTTCTGTTTGAATTATATATTCACTGAAAATCTCAATCGGGTTACCAATAATATCTTCTTTATTAATACCAAGCATTTCACAAAAATAATTATTTACATGCTCGACAGTTCTTGTATTGAGATTCGTCCATCAAATTCAAGTCTGAACTTGATTTAGAAGATCTTTGAATTGTCTTTCTTGCAATATCAATTGGTTTTCTAATCAGACTATCTTAAATTTCAGTGTTTCTTTGGTTAATTTTCTTAATATTTCCTCTATTTTTCACTTATCGTCTCAAACCAAAAAAACCTTTTCTGAATATTCATTCACAAGCTCTTCTATAGCGGTTGAACGGAAGGTATTTTCTATGATTTCATCTAAAATTTCTTGGCTCATTTTTCGATAATTGTTTTTTTTAATGAGGCTATTATATAATTTTTTAATATTTGTAAATATCTATATAAATAAAATATAGAATTTGACAATTAG
>CAYWJC010000131.1:0-9004 GCA_964458505.1 uncultured Candidatus Peribacteria bacterium
AAAGCTTGCAGTAACGGCAGGCTTTTTTTATTATTTTTTAAAAACATTATTGATGAACTTGAACATATAGCTTAGGTGTCATTTTAGTTCGTTGAAATCTTTGACTTCTCTTAATTTTTTCCAAATGAATTTTGGACGGAAATAAAAATGATAGAATTTTTTCAGTTTATTTGCAGTGGAATAAGTATTTTGCTTATTTTGTGCCATAAATTCCATCTCATGCTTTTCAATTTCAAAATCTGGATTTACAATTCATTTTTCTTTGAGTTTCTTATTTATATGGAGTTGCAACTTGTGGAACTTAGATCAAGGTGCTATTTCTTTATACTTATTTGATGAATTATGCCAATGCCAACCGAAAGCATCCAAAAATAACCAAGAATCATCCATGACTGGAGTTGAAAAACATTGTTCTCAAATCATTTGTGAGATATTTTTTTCGTTATCATCATGACTTACTGCCCATTCTGTATCAAAGAATGCAGCTGGGAATATTGTAAACTTTCTCCTTTTATATACCTTTGCCAACAAATCTTTATCAAGACAAGTTGTCATAGGCTCAACTTCAGTTTTGAGTATTTCTTCAAGACAGATTTTTGCATGCTCACTTCATTTGTGGATGTTCATTATAGCTGCAATCGGTCAAAAATTTTCAAAATCTAGATTTTGCCCCCATACATAAGCCCATTCTTGATCTAATATCGGTTTGAAGTCATTAAGCAATATGGTGTCCATATCGATCCAAGCTCCACCATGCTTAAATGGAACTACAAATCTGAGAATTCAGCTATCCATCCAATGATGAAAATCATTTGCACTTAACCATCTGTCACATCACTCCAAAATAGTTCATTCTGCTTCTTTAACTCTATCGTATACTCTCATATCAATATATTTTTTGTATGGTTCAAGGAGTTTGTTATCGGTAACATCATAATCAGACCATAATATAAGTTTTGTGTGCTCAAGGTCTTGAGTTGCTAGGTATGACTTTATGACCATCAATTCCTTATCAGATTTAATTTCTGAATAGACATGAAAATTTGTTATATCTTCTGGATACTCATGTTTATCGAAGTTTAACTTGTTTAGGAATTCCAGAGACTTCTTATAATCAGTATATAAATCCAAATTATCATCCTTGTTTATATCTATCATTTTGATTTAGTTTAATACTATTGAATTAATAATTTTTTTATTATAAAGATTGAAATAAATTATCAAATTTAAAGTTTCTTGAAAATAATTTTTTCATAGATTTTTTTATAAAATTTTCTAAGGTTTCTAACCAATTTTGAATTATTATAAATAACTTCAATTAAATAATGAAAGAGTATATTTATTTTTAACAGCAGAAATTGTTCATTATAAAAATACTTCATATAGCTTTTTGAAAAACCTTGCAAATGCAGTGTATTGAACCTTATTTTGTTATCATTAGTTAATCAATACATTCAATTTTCAAAATTTAAAATTTTCTTTGTGTTGAGATAGGTTTTAAAAATAATAGGCTCATATTTGTAATTAGTGTATATATCGGGAAAAATTAATCAGAAATTATAAGTATTATTCGCACAATTGAAATTTAAATCATAAATGCTTCAATCAATTATTTCTGCTAAATCGATGATTTTATGTTTAAATTGTTTGTATAATCAGAACATAAACATATCTGAAACTCATCATGTTGTATTTTCCTTAGAATAATTATTGTAAAAAATTTCTAAATAACTTAATCTATCTTTATCAGTGTAGTTGCTTAATATAAATTCGCAGAAGTCTTGGATTGCCTTTCTTGAATTAAAATAGCACGTATGTCAGCTTGTTCAAACATATGCCATTTCAAATATAGGATTATTCAGATTCATTGTGTTTATTTCCTCGGTAACATTTGTATACAAAAGTATATCAGAATCTATATAAACGAACTTATCAAAATTGAATCTATTGGTAAATTCAGATAATATAAACCATCTTTGGAAACAGAATAACTCATAATGACTGGAATTTCAGCTCAAGTGAACATAAGTCTGATTAATTTCTTGAATAGAGTCATCAAAATCATTTATTGAAACATGTTTGATTGAATACTTATTTCATAGAAATTTATTTGCATCATCCCCTATTAGATATATTTCACTTTCTGGGTTTAATTTTTTTGCTTGCAGCAATGAATAATCGAGATATGATTGGTATCATTTATGTATTAGAATTATGGGTATGGATTTCATAAAATTTATATAACAGATGAATATACTTTAATTAAATTTTGAACAAAAACTTCAGTTGAGAACTTTCCTTTCACTCTTTTGATTCATTTTGCTGAGAATTCTGCATATTCTTCTGAATTGGATAGCATATTTCTTATTTTTAAAGCTAAGTTATTTGAATTTCACTCTTCAAATATAAGTCAAGCATCTCAAATAACTTCTGGTATTGCTCAGCTAGAAGATCAGATAACAGGAACTCAACATGCCATAGCCTCAGGTATTACACGTCAAAATTGTTCTTTCCAGCCTTTTTTGGTTCTTGATGGTAAAATAAATATATCAGAATCATTGAAATATTCATTTATTTTATCATGTGCTATTTTTCATAAGAAAATAACTTGATCAGGTATTCATAATTCATCAACTAAATCAAAGAAAAACTGCTTATCAGATCAGTCTCAAATAATTTGTAATTTGAAATTTCTTCATAATTCTTTTAACGCGAAAAGTATATCTTGCAGTCATTTATCTTTTAGTAAACGTCATATGAATAGTAGTGAGAAAATATTTCTGTTTGCAATTGTATGCGCAGTATAGGGAAAATTAACTAAATCTGTTCACCAATATATTTTTTGTATCTTATTTTCATTAACTCAGAATTTTTGAACTTCCAGAATAGCTTCGTCATTAGCACATAGAACCTTGTCAATATTTTTTGCATTATATTTCCCAAATAAACTATAGGGAAATTTATTGAAATCTAGATTCTCCCAAGAATAATTAATAATTTTAGTTCACTTCAAATGTTTATTTCGTAAATGAATGACTTGACTTAGACTCGGTGAGAATAATTCTGAATATATATGAATGATGTCAGGATTAAATTCAATAATTGAATCTAATGCCTTTTTTTCAAATAGGTTCCGGAGGAATGGCAAAGAATAATTTATCATTTCATAATTACCAAAATCTAGTTGTTTCAATAGACTTTTTTCAACTCTGATTCCATTAAAGCTGAATCATTTTCACATGTTCAACTTATTGGCACAAATAACTTTAACCTTAAATGATTTACTTATTTCAATATATTCCTTTATGAACATATCATCAATAAGCAATGGATGATATATAACTAAAATCTTTTTCATGCTATATTTCGTAAATTTTTAAAGTTAAGTTTGCTGTTGTTTCCCAATTGAATTTCTCACATTGTAATTTTCATTTTTTAGAAAGAATATTCCTAATTCATAACTCATCATCATATATCTGATGAATGTATTTACACAGTTTATCAATTTCTGTTCACACATAAATGCAGGCATCTCATCAAACTTCCTCTAACGATCAATTTCTTGTTGTAATTACATTCACTCAACATGCAAGTGCTTCTAATATTGGTAATCAAAATCATTCATATAGACTCGGGAAAATAAGGAGATCCGACTGTTTATAGATACTTGCTACCTCCTCGTTGGATATTCTGAATTTTTCAATGATTTCCACTCAATTCAGATTCTTATTTATGAATGATTGCTCATCTTTATTGAATTTGTGTATTTTAATTATTCTGATATTGCTGATTTTATATTTTTGAATAAACTCACTAATTCATTCAAGAGCAAATTTTATATTTTTATAAAAACTTGACCCTATTAATAGTATTGTGAATTTATCAGAATTTTTATTAATATTATTTGAATTGTAGCTCTCTTTATTATAAGCCAAGGGTATTGTAGTGATTTTTTCAGGTTTTAATTTTAAGATATTTATTAAATCTTTTTTTGTATTCTCAGAGTCTGTAATTATATGCTTATATGAACTTAAACATTTTATATTCATATAAAAGAGCATATGTGCAATCCTTCAGACATATTTTGGGTAAATAAGTGGCATTAAATCATGGCAAGTTACAATCTTATTTTTTTTGTAGAATATTGACATTCATAAATAAGCATAACTGTGGTCGATAATATGAAAGACTCAACCTTTATTAATTCATATTATCGATAAGTATATCGGATAATAAATATAGCGAGTAAACAAATCACTCAATCTATTATTAATAAGTCTAATTTTTGGACAAGAAATAATATTTACATTATATCAAAGCTTCTTATAAGAATTAGAGATATTTTCTCAATAAACAAACATACTATAAGAATTTGATCACTTATAGGGAAAAATAAGATTAATAATTAAGCTATTTGTCATTTTTTTTATTTATAGTAGTGATTAATAAGGGGGTATAAACTATATTTATATCTTTAGAAAGGCTTCAATATATTCTATGATTAATAAAAGTATTAATTGTTGAGATGGATTCTATAAAATATCTCAACAAATCTTTTATAAAAAAAGTTATTCAACCATGTTTCACTTTTTTGATATAATTATATGATTTTATCAAAATCTTCTCTTCTGTGTTCCAGTAAAACGCATCGAATATACTTTTTGAAGTAAATCATGTTTGATGTGAGTAGTCTGAATAAAACATTGGTATACCAATAAATGAGTTTAACAAATTTGGAGTTTCAATAAAAATTTGTCAATTAGCCGTAAGTGATTTTACCAATAAATCAACTAAGATGTTAATGTATTGCTTATCCATATGTTCTATGATACTTCTCATCACGATTAGATCATAAGCCTTCTTGTTCTTTTTTAGAAAATCAATTGTATCGGACAAATAACAATTGAATTCCATAGTCAAATTAGAGTTTTTTAAATCATGCACAACCGATTTTGACATATCAATTAAATCGAAATTAGACATTTTTATACCAAATTCATTTGATATAAAAATAGAATAACTTCAGTCTCAAGGTCATATTTCTAATACCCTTGAGTCTTTTCTAAGATTGGGTAAAAATCTAAGGCTGTCTTCATAAATTGAATGAATTTTTGAAGGATCAGTCTTAAATATATTATTGTCCGAATATTTATCTATATTCATAATTTATTTAGTTTCTTAATTATGCTTATTACAAATGGCTTAGGATGTCAGAAGAAATATGGATTATATTTTGGATAACTATAATGATAGGAATTATTTTTTTCAAAAATATTTGAAAAATTATCTTTTACCAGGTCTTTCCTTACGAAAAAAGCATTTAGTCATTGGGAATCACATCAAACTAGATAATATCATTTTTTAAATCATAGTTCAGTATAAGACTCTAGACTAGCTCAGAAATTATTGCTTCAATTCCATTCATGTGTTGCATTATATGGCATAATCCAAGACTTATTTGGTGAATATGATCAATTATACTCCATGCAAATTACTTTTGGAGAATATTCAGTAATTTCATTCCAAATCCAATAATCATTTCAATCAATGTCTATGACAAGCAGATCAAGATTATTTGGTACCTTTGCTTTTTCAAAGAGTGAATTTATATTTTTAATAGTTATGAAATCATTAATAAGCAAAATGTTGAAATCCTTAAATTTTTCTTTAGCTGCATCATGACTTTTTTTATCTGCCTCAATCCAAAGTCAAGACCATCAGTTTTCAAGCAAATTTCTTGTACAATTTTCTGTTCAGTCTTGTATTCAGAATTCTACAAAGTATTTGCTATCTGTTCATATTCGGCTGAATATCTCTGTCAATATTCAATCTTCTCAATTTTGGGAATATGTTTTACTCTCGAATTTTTGGAGCAATCTGTCATCTTTTAATGATCTTTCATTTTCCAATTTTTTGAAATGACTATCTTTCAATAGCTTTGAGACATTCAATAATTTAAATAATTCTTTCATTTAATATTTTTATTTATAAACATATTTGATTTCTTCTACAATCTCCCCCACCCCAATTTGATTCATACACGAATTTAGAGGAAACTTGCATTTCCTTTGTTCGCATGGCTGACAATCATATTCATGATAAATTATCTTAATATTATCATTTTTAGGCGCAAACAGTTTCCTATCTCAGGGTCAAAAAAGAATAATTCAGCTATGATCTAGCATATCACAAAGATGGGCGGTAGAAGTATCGTGACCGATAAATAGTATGGAATTATTTATTATGTCAATAGTAGATTGCCATTTTTCTGATTTTGTAATAATTACTTGATTCTTATCCGATATTTTACTCAATATTCTCTTGCAAATCAACTCTTCAAAAGCATCTGCACAAAGAAGTTTAATATTTGTTTTAGGGCTTGTACTCAGGCATTTATTTATAAGCTCAATATATTTCCCTTCTGGCCATCTTCTATAATCCCATCTTCATCAACCTGGTTGAATGCAGATATACTGCTCTATAGGTTCTGAATCACTAATGACTCAATCTTTAATCATTACAGAAAGATTAATTTTTCTTTCCGATTTGATTGCTCAATATTCGCTTATTGCATAGTCTACAAGGTCAACATCATGCAGTTTCTCTATTAAATCTTTATTGTAAGGCACTTTATCATCAATGTAAAAACTTCATCAACAGATATTATATGAGATGATTTTTTTAACATTTAAATCATTTAGCAGTTTTAGGCTGAATAAATCTCATCTCAGATCAATTCAGAGGTCGATTCTGTCTTTCAGCTCAAATATTTTCTCATAATCATCTTTTTCTCATGTCTTTTTTTGCAGATATTGTGCTTTTGATCTGATAAATTTTGGAAGCCAGAAATTTGGATCAATCAGATAATACTGATCAAAAAAATCTTCTCTGATTATACTGAAGAGTGATTTTACTCATTTTGTTCAGATAAAATAGATCTTTGCCTCAGGAAAGGCTAGTTTAAGCTTAATCAGAGACGGGAATGATATGATGAAATCTCAGAGCATATCCCTTCTGATTACTAGGATACTGCTGATTTCATCTGCTTTAAAAATAAGCTTTTTCTTGAATATCTTTTTCAAAATGAATAAAGCATAATAATATATTTCAAACATCTGAAACACAAGCCTTATTTTAATATCTTTATATTTTATGAATTTATTTTTTAACATTATATCTTTTATTTATATAAGTATTTGATAACCAAAAATTATCTTATAATAATCAGATTTGCTTAAAAGCAAACTATAACTATATTATTTTGCATAATGTCTAGATTTATCGAATGTTATCCTGTCCTAACTGGATTCAGCAGACTAGTTGCGGGTTTCACAACTATTAAAAATATTTTTTTAAATCAGATATACAGTTTTTCCACTCAAATTTATCGACTACTCAGAAATTCAAGTCATTTTCTGATCTGATAATCTTCTTTAAAATGTCCAATGCTTCCTCTTTATTTTCATATCTGAATTCATTGGGAATAGTCTCCTTGAGTCATCAGCTATTGTGTCATACAACATAAGTTCAGCATGCCATAGCCTCAACTGGGACGATTCAGAATGGTTCATTTTCAGATGCAAAGATTACAATTTTTGCCTTTTGATAAAAACTTGGAAGTTCTTCATCTGAAACATTCAGGAAAATAATTTTTGATTCGAGTCATAAATCTTTGACTCGATTTATGAGGATTTCCTTCTCTTCTCATTCTCATCAGATATTAAGCGTATAATCTGGGAATTCTTTTGCGATTTCTGCGAATAAGTCAATCACAAAACCGACATTCTTGAATTTAGTCAATCTGCTTAAGACTCAAATATATTTTTCTTTTTTTAGGTTTTTGTTTATGTGGAATAAGCTGGAATCAAATCAAGGATAAACAACTCAATCCGCTCTGCCGTAAATTTCTAAAGCCTTCTTTTTTGTGAAATTGCTGTTAACAAGTATGATATCTGATTTGCGAGTTAGATATATATCGATTTTTTTTAAGATTGGATTCGTAAAATGCGCAATGAGCTTCTTTCACTTGCTGCTTATTGATTCTATCCATTTTTCATTATGGATAAATGCACTCGGTTCATGACACATAAATACAAGCTTTGTATTTTTATGGAAAACTTTATAAATAAAACCCCACCAATTAGCCGGGAAAACTTGTGGAAATAGGATAAATTCTCATTCTAATGATTTATATAACTCACTTATTTTTTTAAGGACTTTAAATAGCCAAATAGGATAAAGAATCCAGAATACAAAAGATGAAGTCGGGGGCATTTTAACCTCTATGAACTTCAGGTTATCTTTTCTGTAATCTTTAATCAGTTCTTCTTTTTGTAGACCTGAAATTATATAGATATTCAAATCTGAATCTGTGGATAGATATTTTGCAGTCTGCAAAGCAAAATTTCCTGCTCATCAAGGCAGAGTAAAGTGTGGGTGAAGATAAATTATATTTTTTCTCATTATACCTTTAATAAGCTAAGTAATTTATAAATTATAACAATCTTGTAGTAATTGAATTTGTGCACAAATAGGCTTAAGGCATAGTTTCAATCGGCATATTTTTTTGCAATCCTGAGTTCATCAGAGAATTGCTTCTCAAATCTGCTTCCGCTCTTGCTTGTCTGGTAGAAACGAAAATTGGCAATATAATGAGGAATGTAAACTGGATTTCAGAGTTTTCATAATCGAAGCCAATATTCGTAATCCATGCATAGATGTTCATTTACATCAAACAATCAAATCTTATCCATAGCCTCTCTTTTCCAAAATACTGTCATCTGACTGATGAAGTTCTCGCTTAATATCTTAGCATATGAAAAACTAGCTCCAGTGAAATTCTTGTATGCAGTAATCCATTTTCTGATTTCCCTATCTTCTTTATCAATGATTCGGCATTTTCAGTAACACCATGAGGATTCTCAATTTCATAAATATCTAATGACATTTTCGAGTGCTCATTCTGCATATGTATCATCGCTATTCAGATATGTCAAGATATCTC
>CAYWJC010000132.1:0-3886 GCA_964458505.1 uncultured Candidatus Peribacteria bacterium
GTAAAAACTCATGCTGGGGTACTCATATTTCAAGCACTGTTTCTTAAATCTCAAGAACTGGTTGTATATGTTTTGGTTAAATAATCATCTCATGATGCTCAAGAATTTGTATCACAAGAAAATATTAACTTTCACTTACAAAAAACTTTTAATTTATGTTCTTTTTTATCTTCAATAATATAATTGTCCTCGATGTTATGATATTTATGATATTCATGTATGAGATTTTCATTTCAGAGCTTATTCCATTGTCTCTGTCTTTTTTTTACTTCTTCAAAATTCTCCATTCTTGAAGTTTTTTGTTCTTGATTGTTTTTTAATTTGATTTTTTCTCTTGCCAATGCAAATTCTGTCGATAAATATATTTTTCAAATATCGTTTCTTTTGAGTATCCTTTCAACATTATTAAAAAGCTCTTCGAAAACATCATCAGGAAGGATATTTTTCTGTTCTTTCAAAAAAGATATAGCCCTTTTTCTTACACTTAAGTTATAGTAGCTATTATCATTTTCGCTTCAGTCAGATCAAACATCTATCTTATTAATTTTATCAACCCAGCTTTCCATTCCTTAAAAATAAATAATACGAATTAATTTTATCATATTTTGAATTAATAATCAATTAATTCAAATATTATCAAATTAATTCGGTTGATTAGAATCAACTTTGTAAATCAAGCATCTTTTTATAGTATTGATTTTTCTGAATTAAAGAATCATGATCACCTCTTTCTAAGATTTTTCAATTCTCAAAGACTATTATATCATCTGCATTTTTTACAGTTTGAAGTCTGTGTGCTATTATTAAAGTAGTTCTTCATTCAAATAACTTTGTCAGTGAGTCGGTGATTAATTCTTCAGAAAAACTATCTAGCGCGCTTGTAGGCTCATCTAGGATAATAATATAAGGATCTTTGATAAATAATTTAGCGATAGCAAGTCTTTGTTTTTGTCACCCGCTAAGACGAACTCATTTTTCTCATATTTCAGTTTCTAATCAACATGGTAATTTATATATGAATTCACATCAAGACAGTTTTATTGCCCTATCTAATACCTCCTTTTCAATGAAATCTTTTCTTAATCAGTAAGTAAGATTCTCCATGATCGTTCAATCAAAAACACTAGGATCCTGAGTCAAGTAACCAATGTTTTGAAAATATGAATTCAAGTTGACTTCTGACAATTTTTGTCAATCTATGGTTATTTCTCATCTGTCTACAGAAAGAAATCAGGCAATTAATTTGACTAAAGTTGTCTTACCGCTCCCACTTATTCAAACAAAAGCAGTCTTTGCTCAGCCTTTTATTTGAACAGAAAAATCATCAAAAATCTTATTTGTCCCATATGAAAAACTCACATTTTTTATATCAATATTTCATCTTTCATAAATAAAATCATCTCAATTATAAACTCATTTTAATAGCGGAGCATCATCAAATAATTTCCAAAGCTTTTGAACTGTATATATTTCTTTTGTGAAATTTTTAAAATAATCAATAGATTCAATGAAACGCTCATGCAATATAAGCAATATCATGAAAACCGAAATCAGGCTTGCGTAAGAAACCTTAAATTCTGTAATCATTATCAAAACACCCATTGTCCAAATGAAAAATATCAATGAGGGCATGCTAAACATCGTAAACAGATAATTATTTAGCTTTAGATTATAAAATTTGGCCTGTCTGGTATATTTATCCAAAACTCATATTTCTTTTTTTACTTTATCATTCTGCAAGATTTCAAACTTTGACATTATCATTTTGACCAGCTGCCTATCATATTCATTTATGGTATCTATTCTTCATTGTCTCCATTTTAATGCTCATTCATTTAAATAATAAATGATGACATGCAAAAGAAAGAAAGAACAAAAAAAGACAACAAGATAGATTTTACCCAAATTATAAAGTATTAATCATGCACTGATAAGGGAAATTAACAATCTACTCCAAGTGGAAATGGTTCACAATACAAGATCGGTCCAAGTGCTTACTCATTTTGTTAGAATAGATATAATTCTTCATGTTCATATATTCTCAGTATATGTATTATCCAATGAATTGAATTTATTCATATATATCCTATGCAGTTTTTCAAAGTGATAATGATAAGTCTCTGCCCATCACCAATGCCGGCATACGAATGTTACGACAAAATAAAAAATATTGAAGATTATGAAATAGAAAATTATGTTTCATATTTTTTCTCTGTTTCATACTTCAAGCAATGATGTGATATTTTGTATAAAAAATATATTTAATATTCAGTATAATGAAAAAAATAATGAAATAGTGAGTGCTCTCCAAAAATAACCAGGTTCTATAAAAATCGGTTCAAAGAATCTTTTAATTGATTTCATCATGATCTTGTAAATATTGATACTAGATAGAATTATAGTAAAATTTATGTTTAGTAAAAATGTTTTATAAAAATGTTGAAAACATCTCGAGACTTAATTTCTGCACATTAACAATATAAAACTCCCGAAAATTTCTTTCCGGGAGTTTTATTATTTAATTATTTTATGGTTGCGGTTTGCTGAATTCGGGCGAACCCAATTTATAGCTAACCCAAGCTCGTTTGGTATGGATGACGAGTTCCTTAAAATGAACCCACAGACAAGCAAAGAGAAGTTTATGGATTTTTTGATGAAAAGATATAATTCCGGGAAGAAGTTTTATCTTAATAGTCGTAAATAATGATAAGGGAAGTAAGGAAGCGAAATTAAAATTATATTTCAAATTATTTTGCATTAAATAATCTTTGTTATTTCAGATAAATAAATACAATTCAAGATATCTATATATTTTAACCTTCACTTTATGAAAAAACTACTGATTATAAGTTTAATTTCTTCAAGTATGTTACTTGTATGATGTTTTAATCAAGGAACAACACCAGAAACTAAAAATCAAAATGTAGAGGATATACAAAGTTGAGTAGTTTCAACTTGAAGTATTGAGAATAATACTTGAATTACAGAACAGATTCCAACTTGAACTACTTCTAATAGTTGAGTTGAAAGTAATTCTTGAATAGTTTCAACTACATTAAATAAGAATTTAATTAGTATGACAAATACTCAAATTAATGATATTTTGGTTAAAATAGATGAAAATTCTAAATATAATAAAAAATGATTAGATGAATGATATAAATTTGACCAAAAAGCAAAAATAATTATTGATTGAAAAAATAAAGCAGAATTTATTGAAAGTTCAGGTTGAATTAATGATAAAATTAAACTTACAATAAATTGAGAAGAGAAAATATACACTATGAATTACGGTAAGCAAAATAAATTAACATTATCAAAAGAAATATGTAAAGATCCAAATAATTCAGATTCAAACAAATGTGCTTTAACTTATTTTTGATCATTTGATAAATTTGAATGAAAATATTTAATTTTCAGAACAAGTTTATATGAAATATTTTATACAGCAATATTTGATATAAATAATATGAAAGTGATTGATGAATTATCTAATGCTAAAATCATATGATTAACTGACACAAAAGTTTTTTATGACAGCAGTATACTTAATCTTGAAATGTGATCTACAAAAATCTATTATAAAGATATTGGATTAGAAAATGAAAAAGTTTTAGTAGATAATTATAATTTCTATTATTTTGACAAAGATAATATATACATATTTACAAGTGACTTATTAAAAGTAGTAAATTTAATTAATTTTAAAGAAGTAAATTATAAATTAGCATTTAATCCACAAGATTATTCACAAATTAATTGAATATATTTTAACTGAAAACAATTGAATGTAAAAATTGGTAATAATCTTAAAATTTATGATTTAGTTACTTTAAAAGAAGTATTTTCAAAGGAAATTACACAATAATTTACACAATAATAAACT
>CAYWJC010000133.1:0-4489 GCA_964458505.1 uncultured Candidatus Peribacteria bacterium
GAATTCCCCTACAAAAAGGATTGATGTCCTCACCTCCAAACAATTCAAAAAAGGGGCACATAGATATCCTATGATTTCGCTTGATAACACTTATGATGCTGATGATTTAAAGGATTTCAATAAAAGAATCTTGAATATATTAAAGAAAGATATCGATATTTCATATGTCATCGAATTAAAATTCGACTGACTTTGAATGTCTCTGACTTATAAGGATTGAAAACTTGTCAGAGCCTTGACTAGATGAAATTGAATAGAATGAGAAGATATCACGATAAATGCACTTCAAATAAAAAACATCCCTAAAACTATTCCATTCAAGGATGAGGAAATAGAAATCAGATGAGAAGTGATTATGCCTATCGAAGAATTTCTTGAGTTAAACAGAAAAAGGAAGGAGGTTGAATGAAAAATATTTGCAAATCCCAGAAATGCTGCCTCAGGAAGCCTTAGACAACTTAACTACAAAATCACAAAAGAAAGAAATCTTGAGTTTTTTGCATACAGTTTCCCCTATCTTGAAAATGACAAAAATAGACAAATTTTTCTATGAAATAAAATAGAAACTTACGCCAATTATATAGAAATTTTAAGGGAGTTCTGATTCTCAACTTCGCCATATTTTCACATAACAAGAAATATAGATGAAGTGGTTGAAGAAATTGAAAAACAAACACAAAACAAGCCTATTTTTGAATTTGATATCGATTGACTAGTCATAAAAACAAATGATCTTTCAAAATGGAACCAATTATGAACCACAGAACATCATCCTAGATATGCGATCGCATATAAATTTCCGGCTACAAATGTCAGGACAAAAGTTTTGGATATTGAACATTCTGTCTGAAGAACTTGAATAATCACCCCAATTGCCCATCTTGATCCTGTGAATGTTTCTTGAGTCATTGTAAGTCGTGCAACTTTGCACAATTATGACGAACTCACAAAAAAAGATGTACGGATAAATGATGAGGTCTTTATAGTGCGCGCCTGAGAGGTAATTCCTGAAATTATCAGCTCAATAAAAGAAGTCAGAACTTGAAATGAAACAATAGTAAATCCGCCTGAAATTTGTCCAAGTTGTGACACCAGGCTCAAAAAAGATGAATGAAAAGTTGCCTGGTATTGTCCAAACAAAAAACTTTGTCCAGCTCAGACTTTATGATCACTCATATCCTTTTCATCAAAACATTGAGCAAATATCGATTGACTTTGAGATAAGATAATCGAGTTATTTGTCGGACTATGATTCATTACAGATTTCACTTCGATTTATCATCTTGAAAACTATAAAGATCAAATTTTATCATTAGAATGATTTGAAACCAAAAAAACTGAAAATCTTCTTAGATCCATCGAGGACTCCAGAAATATGAATCTTGCTAATTTCTTTGTGGCGCTTGGGATTCCGCAAGTCTGAAAGAAAACCTGAAAAATCCTGGCAAGCTACATTTTTGAAAAAATGAATTCATCCAAGACTAGTTTGGAAGAAATTCTATTTTCCTTAAATCCTGAAGAACTTCAAGAAATCAAGGATATTTGACCTATTTGAGCACACAGCATCGTCTATTATTTTGAAGGATATGAAAATCTGGTAAAAGATTTGCTTAAAGAAATAAACATAATCATTCCAAAAAAATCTGAAGCGGTTCTTGAATTCCTAAAATTAAGCTGAAAATCTTTTTGTGTTACCTGAAGTTTTGAGAAAATTTCTCGTGATGAAATCCATAAAATAATAGAGGATAATGGATGAGAAACCAGATCTTCCGTTTCAAAAAACCTTGATTATCTGATTGTCTGAACAGAGGCTTGATCTAAATTACAAAAAGCTCAAGAGCTTTGAGTAAAAGTCTTGAGCCTGGAGGAGTTTTATAGATTGTTAGATTAGTATTCTTAAGCTTTCTTTGAAGGTATATTTATTGTCCTTCATGCATATATCATATTAGGATTCTTGATTTTTCATTTGTTTGCATTCATGATATCTCTTATTGAAAGGTCATATTCCTTTGCAATTTTACTTAAAGTATCTCAGGATTTTATTTTATATTTGCTTGTTTCCGGTGTTTCTGATAGTGTTTCTTTTGGTTTAGCTCATGTTTCTGTTTTGGATTCATCTTTTTTTTGTGCATTTACCGATGGAACCGTTTCTTCTTTTGCTGTTGGTGCTGTTGGTGCTGCTTGTGCTGCTTGTGCTGCTGGGGCTTCTTCTACTGGTTTTTGTTTTTGTGCTTCTATTTTTTCTTTTGTTTTTTCCTTCATTTTATTATTCAAAAATTCCACTAATTTACCTTTGTTTTCATCATCATTCTTTCATCCCATTCAGCTTGATAGAAGTTTAACAGCATCTCATAAAATCACCTGTTTTTCTTTATCTCATTTAGATATGACTATATCATCTCATTTAAGTATGAATACTCATCATGAAAATCAGCTTATTTCAGTTGAGTAATGACTGATTATAATTTCATTTAAAGAAGCTAAAATGTTTTTTCTATCATTTTCGGGCTTAATCTTACCTAGATGTTCAGTTAACTTCTCTCAAGTTATAACTCAATTATTGTCATCTACGAATTTTTTTGCTTCCTTGAAATTTTTTCAATCATTTCAGAATAATTCTTCAACGTTTATTCCAAGATGAAATAATTTATTTAATGCCGAAGCAAAAAAAGTTAATGCTGATTGTAAAGCTTTTTCAAATGCCTCTCTTGCTTTAGGATCATTCGGATTATTTTTTGACTCTTTAGCTAATTTTTGTACTCAGACTTTTGCTTCTTCAACTTTTGCCTTTGTTTCTAATGAAACTTTTGCTTTTTCAAGATTATCTTTAGCCACCTCTAATTCTTTTTTTGCCTGTTCGATTGCTTTGTTATCTGGAGGAATTATTAATTCAAGTTCTTTTACTTTTGTATCTGCTGCATCATATTTTTTTTGTACTTTTGAAAGCTCTGTCGTATTAAAATCAAGGCTTCAAGAAAATTCTTTTCTGTCAACTTCTATTCTTTCTCAATCTTTTCAATCAGTCCATTCTTTCAAATTTACCCTGTCATCATTGATTGGATTGTTACTATACCAACTTAAGGTTTTTAATGTATTTCATTTGTCAATTGTAAGCTTATCTCAAACTTTCACATCTTTAGGTAAAACATAACCTTTGCTTGGGAGCATTTCTAAATCCCTAGGATTATTAATCGTAAATCAATCTGCTAGCATTTCCTTTAATAAATTATCGAAAAATTCTTTTAAATTTACTCATGTTTCAGTTAAAACCATTAATTTTTCTCATTTACTATCAAGAATTCATTTTTTATCATTTTCATATTTCTGCAAAAGCTCATCAAATTCATTATGTGTAATTTTTCCATCTTCTTTCGCTTTTTGAAGCATTTCGTCAAATTTTGTTCAATTTCCGCCCTCTTTCTCTTTAGGAATACTTGCTTCTAATTCTCATGTTCCTAAATTTGGTGTTTCTGCTGCCATACATTTATATTAAAAAATTAAATTTATTTTTGTTAAATACTGAAATACTTTAGCATACTTAAAAAGTTTTGTCAAAATATTGACTTTATCCAAAAAACCTTATAATAATCTCAAAGTTTTGTTATTTCAACAAAAAAGAAATACTTGGAAAATATTTCTGAAATAACAGAATAAAAAGTGCCAGAAATATTTTTTCTGGAACTTGGGTGGAACCGCCTATGATATAATAGGTCCCAAGGCTCAATTAAGTTTTGAGTCTTTTTTATTATAAAATTCTAAAAAACTTTGATCTTTGTATTCAAAACTCCGTTTCCTCGTTCACCGTAGCTTCCGCTACGACTCACTGCAGTACTCGTTTTTCATACAAATATCTTCGTTTTTAAAAATTTTATTATATTTTTAAGATTAACTTAATTCACTTTATTTTTTTAACTTATTTAACTATGGCAGTAGAAATGAAAGATATCGTCGAGCTAGCAAAGTCGAGATGATTTGTATTTCAATGATCTGAGATTTACGGATGATTGGCTAATACATGGGATTATGGTCCATATTGATCTATTCTTAAGGAAAATATCAAGAATGCTTGGATAAAATATTTTGTACAAGAAAGAGTTGATATGACCTATCTTGATGCGGCAATTTTCATGAATCCTCAAACTTGGGTAACATCAGGACATGTCGGATGATTCAGTGATCCTTTGATGGATTGTAAATCTTGTAAAAACAGATTAAGAGCTGATAAACTTATCGAAGAACATATTGAAACAAGCAAAGATACAGATTTACCTGCTAATTGGGCTTGAGAAGGAACTCCTGCAGAAGATTTAATGAATTTCATAGTTCAAAAATGAATTTCTTGTCCTCATTGTTCTTCAAAGGATTTTACAGATATAAGAAAATTTAATCTGATGTTCAAAACTTATCAATGAGTTACAGAAGATTCTTCGGCTTTAATTTATCTAAGACCTGAGACAGCTCAATGAATTTTCGTTAATTTCGGAAATGT
>CAYWJC010000134.1:0-10540 GCA_964458505.1 uncultured Candidatus Peribacteria bacterium
GAATCAGAGATAGATTACGATTTTCCTGAAAATCAGTATGAACACAAAAACCGCCAATGATTTTGCGATTACAACTGAGATATCCTGTTGCCCGAATCTCGTATCTCATCCGGATATCTTCTGAATGAGTCTTCGTATGCCCAAAACGCGTATTAGCCATTCGACTAAGTAATAAATCAGATAAGCAATAGCCAGCCCCAGAACCAGCATGCCCAAGGCTATAAGCAATCTAGGAGCAAGCAGCTGGTATTGGAAGTAGACATCCATTATCTGATCGTAGAAATTTTCAAACATAGACCTGTAAATTAATGAATAAATTTTGAAAAAACTTCTCCATTATACTGGGTTTGTTTTTTATTTCAATGAGCTAGAGGTTTATTCACGGTTATTTGTCGTGAAATTCACGTTGATGGAATATTTTCCATATAGCCCTCTGCCTCAGGGCATCCTCTGACTCCGTCATTCACCTTGTCATTCCCGTGAAAACGGGAATCTAGGATAATTAATTTTCTGTACTTACACTGAATACAGTAGCGTGTAAGTACAAAAATAATATTTTAATTGAAACTTGATCTTGAAAAATAAAATATATAATTGATCTTAATTAATGATTCCATATACTTAAGTACAAAACTAAAAAAATTATTATGAATGATAAATTAACCGTAATTGATTTCTTCTGCTGAGCATGAGGTTTTTCTGAGTGATTTAGACAGCAATGATTTAAGATTGTTCAATGAATTGACTACTGGCAACCAGCAATCACTACTCATAATCTTAATCATTGATTAAATGATTGTATTAAAAGTGTTTTAGATTTTTGGTCTGAAGATTCTTGAGACGTTTCTGAAATAGAAAAATTAGAAGATACACTTTGTATAATTTGAAGTCCACCATGTGTTTCTTTTTCGTCATCAAATAAATCTTGAAAAGCAGACAAAACTCATTGAATTAAATTAATTGAGGCATTTCTTCGTACAATAGCCGTTAAAAAACATAAACCAAATTCAAAGTTAAAGGCTTGGTATATGGAAAATGTTCCAAATTCTCAAAAATTTGTAGAAGAAGAATATTCATTTGAAAAATTAAATCTTTCAGAGTGGGCAAAAAATATATGACTAAGCCCAAGTGATACTGCCCTAGTTGTTAGAAACAACTGAGATGTACTTGACTCTTGAGATTATTGAGCTCCACAAAGTAGAAAAAGGTTTGTATCATGAGAATGGTGCGAAACCTGAGAATTCATAAATCCAGTAAAAACTCATGAAAAACATGTAACATGTTGAGATGTTATCAGAAAATTACCAAAACCTAATTCAGCTAAAAAAGATATATTTAAAAATACTTTTACTGATCCTAATTATATAAATCTCACTATTAATTGAAGTGAATTAACAGATCATTTTTATGATACTTGATTATATATAATTGAATGGGCGGATGCTCAATATCTTAAACAAAATCATTCTTTCATGTGAAAAATGTCATTTCCAGAGAATGAAGATAAACCATGCAGAACGATAATGGCTACTCGTTCAGCTAAAACCAGAGAATCTCTTATATATAAATCAGAATATAATAGAAAATGAGATTGAGAATATCGCCTTCCAACTATTCGTGAGATATCTTCGCTTATGTGATTCCCTATTAATTATCAATTTACTTGATCAGAATGAAGTAAATGGAGACAAATTTGAAACGCTGTTTCTCCACATCTCAGTTCAGCCCTTGCAAAAGAAATAAGGAACAGGTTAGGAATTAGACCAATAGAACCAGATTTTTTAGATTTAAAAGATTTATATGAAAAAGTAGAGATTAAATTAAATACTTTTGAAGAAGCAAAATTTGATAAGCCAAAAAAAAGGAATACGAATTCAAAATTCAGAAAACATCCATATAAATCATGAAATATTACTGTAGAGCTTATGAATTATATTGAGTCAAATAGTGAGATTCCTTGAGATAAATGGTATGTTCAAATGTATTTTTGAACCTGACTAGGCTTTAATCAGATAGTAATTAATAGAGAGCTTTACATTGCAATAAAAACATATTTGGAAACTAATATAAAAGAATTCAATTCTTTTAAAATTGATTTTAATAAATATTATGATAGCATAGAAAACATTGATACAAAAGAATTTCAACAAGTTTACGAATTAGATATTAAGCTTGAAAAGCAAAACAATCCCATAAATCTTTTAAAACAAATTTGAAAATTAATACAGAAAAGGAAAGAAAAAGATGATTTAATTAGCATTGGCAATCTTATACCAAAAAATGAAGTACCTTTAGGACAACTATACATTATTTTTTGTTTATGAAGTATTATTTATTAATTTTTATACTTTCATGGTTCCAGAGAGCTTAAATGAAATAGCTGAAAAAACATTACAAAGGTTTTTTAAAGATGCTGATTATTATATAAATAATGAGTGATTATCTTGAAAAAGTTATTATAAAATTTTTGCTCAACCCCAATGCATGTGAATCCTTAATAGTTATTTCTGATATGATTTTACACACTGTGAAAAAGTAAATGAAAAAGCGATTGATTGATATGATTTCAAAAGAAATATATGAATACAAGTAACAAATCGTATTGATAAAACAAGGAAATTCAAAGAAGATACAATTGATAAAATAAATTCTTTAACGAAATATCCCGATATGGCTCATTTAAAATTTTTTGTATTAAGAATCAATTGGGACACATATGCAAGCTGGACAGATTTAAACATCCCAATTGTAAATAATAATTGAAACGCTGTTAGTTTTAATAATATAGAGGACATTCTTACTTTTGACTCTATAATTAATCGTATTGCCTCAGAGGTTAATCCAGAAGTAATAATGAGGTTCATAAATACTCTTATAGATATATTCCCTAAACAAGAATGGTCAAAGTACTATACTGAAGCTACTGAAAATGGTGAAAGAGAAAAAATCAATGTTTTAGAAGTATTAGAAAGAACTTTAAAAAATAAAACCGAACAACTTTAATATTAATTCAAATTTATGAAAAAACTTATTTTTCAAAAATTAAGTCAAAAAAAATGAGCAGATATATACATTTGAAAAATGAATGTTAAAGATTTATTTAGTTTGTATAAAATATCCTTTTTAAAAGAGGAAGACTTTGAAAATGTATCAATAAAAGAACAGGTTGAAATTGCAACTAATTATAATTTTGAGGCAAAACAAAGAGACGAGTCTCCTAAAAGAATTAAAAATATCTCAAAATATATTGAAACTGATTTAGGTATTTTTCCTAATGCAATTATATTATGAAATTTAGATAAAAATAAATGAATCAGTTTTGAGAAAATTAAAGATTATGATATATATTATCTAATAAATAGCATTAAAAGTAATGATGAAAAACTTTTTATTATAGATGGTCAACATAGATTAAAATGAGTTGCTTTATACTATTATTCAAACCTATTAGATAAACTAATTGATTATTATGCATGAAATTTCGATAAAATTAAACTATTAAGGGAAATTAATTCTGAAAAAAAACCTATAAAAAAAATAAAAAAAATAATTGATGTTATAAACCAGTATTCTGTACATGACTTGAAAATCAATACTATAGTTGAAAATGCAAGTAATTATGATCTTCCAGTAGTTATTATTGATAATTTAACAAATTCAAAAATTATTGAAATTTTTACAGATATAAATTGATTAGTTGTTCCATTAAATTCAAATATTATTAGATTTTATTATTGATATTTTACAAATAAACACCCTAAAGATTTTTCATTGTTAAATATTTCAGTAAATATCTGAAAATTGTTAAATGAAAATATGTATTCTTCTATATATTGATTAGTAAAAATGCCCTATAAATCAAAAGTGTATGAAGAAAAATTTAAATGATATAGTCAGGTAAGTATATCCGCCTTTTGCCAAAGGTTTGAAGAAAGAGGTAAATTTGATATAGAATCAATTAGAAAATCAAAAAATAATTATGATTATTTTAATAAAACAATTTGAATATTTATTTACCATAGATATTTAAAATGAGACGTAAAACAACTTTCCCCCTTAAATGAAGATAGTATAATAGAATCAATTAATTTTTTATTTCTTATTTTTTCATACTCCTATATGGAGGCAAAAAATATATTTGATATAGGTGTTTTAAAATATATTAAAGATGCAGAAATATCAAAGAAAGAAGAAAAATTTTTAAATATTAAAAATTATAAATTCATAGATTCAACTTCTAATGAACTATATTTTTACTTAATAGATTATATTATAAAAGTAGTTATTCAGGCTAATGACTTTGATATAGAAAAAATATTTAAGCTCGATAAAACTCAAATTAAAAAAGAGGTAAGTTCTGCATTTAAATATTTTGAAAAATCATTAGTTCACATTTATGAATCTAATCAATATTTTATTAAATGAGAGCAAGATTGAACATGATGAGGTAAAAGCAAAAGGGTTGTTGAAATATTTAATGATTCACTAAAAGAATTTTTAAATCAAAATCAAAAAGATGATTTTAATAACTTAATTAACAAATATTATTGAGTCACTAAATAGATACATCAATATTGATAATTTAAAATCACTTATTTATTTTTTATAATTCAAAGTCTCATGAATAAGGATACAAGGATTGAAAAAATCCAGGAGATAATAAATCAGAATAATGTTTATTGAAAGCAAGAAATACCTTGGAAAGACAAACTTGAATCTTTTGATGTATATCAAGTTCCTTTGGAATATCTTATATATAATAAATATAATTGAAGGATATTAAGTAGGACTAAGTCATTAGAAACCCAAAACTATTTAATTAATTCTGAAACTAAAGAGTGAAAAGAATTAATTGAAAAACTACTTTGGGAATCAAAAATCGATAGAAATAAAAAAACTCTTGAGAGCATAAGTAAAATGTGACAAGAGAAAGTTTGAATTATAACCAAGGATTGAATTATAATTGACTGAAATAGGCGTGCAATGCTCCTAAACAAAGCATGAAAAAGTCATTTTAAGGCAATCATACTACCAGTCACGCTAGATCAGGCACCAAATGATATAGAAGAGCTAGAAACTACATTTCAAATGTGAGAAGATTGAAAGGTTGATTATAATCCAATAGAGAAATATTTAAAAGCAGAATGATTACAAAAAAGAGGTATACCAATTGAAAAAATTGCGCAATGGATGTGAAAAAGTGATACAGAAGTCATTTCATTGATTGATGTAATGGCAACTATGCATGAATATCTTGAGTTTTTTAATTATAACTGAATTTTTACACAATTAGACTGAAGAGAAGATCCTTTGATTAATCTTACTAAATGGTTAAGAAATTTTTATAGTAGAGAAAGCTGAAAATGATTTGACTGATATGAAAAAGAAGATGTAGATGATTTAAAATTCATTGCATTTGATTACATAAGGGTTAAATATGAATGAAAAGAGTTTCGTCTTTTAGCTGAATGACAAAAATGAAATCATTTATTTTGAGATGCTGAAATTTGGAGAAATTTTTGTGATGAGCATAATCAGGTAATTCAAGAAATTAAGGACAATGAATCTGAAATAGATATAAAATCATCAAATCTTGAAAGTCATCTTAATGACAGGGATAATAGATTTAAGGAATTGGCACATGATTCTATGAGAGAAAATCTTGAAAAACATCATACAAGGATAGGTTATAGGAATTCTCAAGATGAGCCAATTAAACTTACAAATAAAGCCTTGGACGCAATAAAGTCAATAAATCCTAAAAGCAGAACATTGGCTGATATTAGGGTAGTACAACAGGTTGAGGAAATAAACAAGCTTACCACTAAAATGTTGCAGGAAAAATCTCCTGAAAAAATACTTGATCAAATAATAGACTTATTAGATACTTTGCATATTGATAAAAATAAAATTGAAAATTGCGATGATATAATGTGTAAACTCAAAGAAATAAATACAAAAGCTTTTGATTTGAAAAAGAAACTTTGAGGGTAATCTAATATAAATATCATGTTGAATATTAATATAAGTGAGACTTTATATATAATAGAATGAGATACTCAAAAACTTATTAAAGATGTAAGGTTTTCACTATCTTTAAAGCGCTTGTTTTATTCAATTGATAATGAGCTTAATATTACCATACCCTATATTGAGTGAACAAAAATTGAAACACTTGAGGGAATAATAAAGATTTTAGATAAATTCAAGGTTGAATATAAGCTAAGCAATGGTATTAATTTAGCTTTATGAAAATATAAAGAAGAACTAGATTCATTTGAAGAATTTACTGAAAACGCTAGTAAAATACGTGATAATATGTTTGACGATAATCCTCATCTTTCAGAATATTTCAATGATTTTCAAAAGATATTGAGTTCAGAACTTTCTAGGGAATTATATCCTCTTCAATTATTATCGTCATTTCATATGGCATTTTCGCAAAATAGTTGTAATTTTGCTGTACCTTGAGCTTGAAAAACTTCAATAGTATATTGAGCGTATGCTTATCTAAAAAGTCTACCGAATGATAATCCTAAGCATGTTGATAAACTAATGATAATATGACCATTATCATCATTTAGACCATGGGAAAATGAATATGTTGAGTGTTTCTGAAAGAAAACCACAGTTCAACGCTTATCATGAGATTGATCTATCAAAAAAACTAAAAAAATTGAACATCTCTACTCATGAAATCCAAGTGAAATAACATTGATAAATCATTGATATGTAAATGTTCTTGAAAAAGAAATAAAAGATTTTCTGAAATCAAATAAAACTATGGTTGTAGTAGATGAAGCTCATAGGATAAAAAATTCTCAATGAGTATGGTGAATATCTGCAATAGAAATAGCAAAAGAAGCTAATTCAAGAATTATCCTAACATGAACACCAGTTCCAAATTGATACGAAGATATTTATAATCTATATCAGTTCATATATCCTTATCATTTTAAAAAGATACTGTGAATCCATTTAGACCAATTAAAGGAGCTTAGTAAAAGTGATTATGTTGATGAAGAAAGGATTAATAGCTTTATTAATAGAATTTCTCCTTACTTTATCAGAATTAAAAAATCAGACCTTAAATTACCTTGAATAAATGAACACAAGGTATATGTAGATATGGATTCAAGCCAAAGAGAGATATATGATTATATTGAATCAAAATACATAAATTATTTCAAACAATGATCTTCTTGATCTCTTAAAGACATATTAAACAAAGCCAAGCTTATACGTTTAAGACAGGCATGTATAAACCCTTATTTACTCAATCATACAATACAAGAAAGCCTAGATAAAGATGATTTTGATGAAAATTATAAATGACTTCCCGAAGAATTTCAGGATAATTCAGATATTCTTCATAAAATAAAGAATTATATGAATGATAATGTCCCAAAAAAATATGAAAAAGTTCTTGAGATTATTCAAAAAGAAATTATTCATAATAAGCAAAAGGTAATCATATGGACAATTTTTGTACAAAATGCCAAGTTTTTGCAAGAATATCTTAAGAAGAATAATATAAATTCTAAGCTATTAATTTGAGAAATAGAGACATCTGAAAGAGAAATTACTATAGATAAATTTAATGATCCTAATAATAATGAATTTCAAGTAGTTATTGCAAATCCTTTTTCAGTTGCTGAATCAATATCTTTACATAAATGATGTCATAATGCCATATATATTGAGAGGGATTACAATTGTTCGAATTTCCTTCAATCTAAGGACAGAATTCATCGTGTATGACTCAATGCAAGCCAAATAACAAATTATTATTATATAATATCAAAAGATTCAATTGATGAGATTATTAATGATAGACTGAATGAAAAAATTAAAAGAATGGAGCAAATAATAAATCAAGATATACCATTATTTACTATATTAGACGACAACGATGAGAATGATATAATTAAAAACCTATTATCAGATTATGCTAGAAGAAATAAGTAATTTTGAAAATCTAGGATCACCAAGTTATTTTTTAGAATTAATAAGAATACTAAAAATAGAGACTGAGTGGTCAAAAGTATATATAAATAGACACTTCTTTGATAGAATGATTGATTGAAGAAATGTTTTTGATTGATGTATAAATTTATGAATAATTGCATGAATAATTATTGAAGATGAGTTGACTATTAAATTAAATCAGAATTTTTCATCTTTCATACAAGATACTCTTGATTTCAGAATATACATATTAAGAAATCTTATTATTAAAATAAAAGATGATATTGTATTTAATAATATATTTTCTTCTACTAACGTTTCATATGATTTAACTAATCATGCAGTAGAAATTAGTAACGTGTGATTTTGATTCAAATACAGAAATTTTAAACAACTTTTAATTGATTTTTGATTTATTATTCCTAGCCCAGATATAAGCTCAAAATTTTTACTAAATAAAGCGTATAAAGCGCTTTATGATGAACTAATATTTAATAAGGAACATAGGAGAAAAATGTGAATGCAAGAATTAAATCTAATTCTTACAAAACAACAAATTGAATGAGAAAAAGCTGAATTATGTGTAATTGAATACGAAAATAATAGATTAAAATGAATTAAGAGTGTTGACTGGGTTGCTGAATATGATATCTGTGCATGATATGATATAGCTTCTTATAATGATATAAATTCAATTGATTATGATAGGTATATTGAAGTAAAGTCATATATATGAAATAAAAGTTTTTATTGGAGTAAAAATGAAGTTGAAACATCTAAAATAAAAGGTGAGAGTTATTTCATATATCTAATAAACAGGGAAAAAATGTATGATACTGATTTTATTCCTGAAATAATCCAAAATCCTATACAAAATATATTAAAAAATAATAATTGGTTTAAAGAGATAGATAAATACTACATAACTAAAATTGATTAACCTAATATCTTCTTAATCCTCCCCACAACCCCTTCCAAATCCCTCTTCACCTCATGTTCCCAGAACCTCAATACAGTCCATCATTCAGACTTCAATAAAAGGGTATTTTTTATATCCCTGTTGATATTGGTCTCTATTTTCGGTCACCAGTATTCCTTGTTGGATTCCGGCGCTTTGAAGCATTGCGGGCATCAGTGCCAGAAACATCAGTCCATGAATATCGCGACCTTCTTTCATATATAGATGATGTCAGGCCGGATTCAATGTACCCTCTTCTGGATCCTGTATCATCTCAGTCATGCTTTGAAAAGGGCTCGGCGCAATATGAACTCAATCTTGGTATCTTTGCCTTTTATCTTTGACATTATCTCGCTTCTCTTTTCTGTTGTGAACTTATCCATAAAATTTTTCTTAATCTTTCCATATTTTATCTGAGATGCGATTTTTTTCAAAAGCTTTGTCGAAATCATTGATAAAAAGCATATGTATTAAATATTTCTTCAATTTTTCCTACTTTTTCAATTGATTTTTTCTAATTATTCCTATAAAGAATACAAATTACCAAATAATAATTAGAATTTGAATAAATATGTTAATGATGAAAATTGAATAGAACAGATTGTCAGATTGATAGTTGATGATATTGAGGATAAGGGCGATATATATAAAATCAATCCTTCAAATCAAGATGAGGCATCAATAATGATATTAGCTTGAGCCCCATGATCTGGCAAGACGGAATTTATCATCTCAGTACTGCCAATTCTCGATTTCTTCTTTATTGATACCGATAGCTATAGAAATTATTTTATTGGATATAACGGCAAGAATGCAGGTAATTATCAGCATGCTATAAGCAAGGTTTTGGATTGAGTCCTTAAATATTGCTTTAAAAATGATATAAGGTTTATCCTCGACGGAACCTTTAAAAGTTTACCTCATGCCATTAGGAATGTTGATAATGCAAAAAGAAAAAAGCGCAAGATTGAAATTTATTATATTTTTCAGAATCCCTATCTATCTTTTTTATATACTTATCTAAGGCAAATACAAAATGAAAGGAATATATCAATTGATTGATTTATTGAATGCTTTTACGAATCTATACGAAATATATATTTAATGAAGCAAAAATATGATAGTATTGATCTCTTAATATGTGAAAAGATTGTGACTTTACCTTGACTATTTTGAAAAAAGGATTATAAGGCGTACCACGACATTGAAAACATAGAAAAATTTTGTTTTCAATATAATATAGGTTATAATGATTGAGAATTTACTAATAGAAGTAATTTAAAATTCTGAATAGATGATTTTAGAAAGTTATTAAGACTATGCTACCCAGTGATAGTATGTACATGATTAATCAAAAAAATAATATGACAAATCAAGCTAAAAAAATATTAAAACAAGGAATGGAATGAAGTATTGAGAAACAATCAAAGGTTTTTAATAATAATTTCATCACCAGATACCTTTATAACGCAGCTTTAAAAAGATCGCGTGAAACATCAATTTAAATATTATATCAAAATCAACTTTAAATTATTTTGCAAATAATTTAAAGTAATTCACCATTTCTTCACCTAAGATATTTGCATTTTAAATTTTAAAGACTATAACTAGTTC
>CAYWJC010000135.1:0-3258 GCA_964458505.1 uncultured Candidatus Peribacteria bacterium
CATGCAAAACTGGTTTTTAAATGAAAAATGTTTGACACTTATCAATGGGAACAAGAAATGTTTGATTGAAGTACTAAAACTTTTGAGAAACTTAAAAAAAATAATACTATAGATATAGTTGCTGTTTCTGAGGATTGATATATTTATATTTTGGAAGAAGAACAACCTTGAAGACCTCCGTTTTATGGACTTGTATGATGAACGTGTGAAAAGTGAGAAGATACAATTGATACTGCAAAAAGAGAATTATTGGAAGAAACTGGTTTAATCAGTAATGATTGGACACTTTTCAAATCTTATACAAAATCTTCAAAAATAGATTATGAAAGTGTTATTTATATTGCAAAAAATTGTAAAAAAATCCAAGATCAAAATTTAGATTCTGGAGAAAAAATAACCTTTAAAAAAGTCAATTGGAAAGAATTTGTAGATATTGTAGCTGATCCAAAATTCAGAGTTCAAGAATTTGCTCTAGATGTTCTACGACATCTATATCTATGAAAGGAAAAAGAATTGAAAGATATCATTTTAAGATAAAAAAATTTTCTTAAATAGCGTAAAAGTCAGAATCAATCAAATTCCAATGAAAATTTCAAGAAATATCCAAATGACTTTGAATACATAAATTCACTGAATACTTTTAACAAATTTTAAAAATAAATTGTTTTTTTGCCTATTTATATATAATAAAAGCCAGTTTTTCTTAAAATTTAATAAAATAAAAATGTTGGATATAAAATTTATTCGTGAAAATGCTGACCAGATAAAAATGGCAGCAAAACAAAAAAATATTAATGTAGATATAGATTTGTTGATCAAGATTGATGATGAAAGAAAAATGAAGATGCAGAATATCGATGAGCTAAGAGCCAGAAGAAATGAACTTGCAAATGCTTCAAAATCAACAAAGCCGACTGCAGAAGCCATTGAAGAATGAAAAAGAATAAAAGATGAGATTGCCGTTTTAGAAAATAATCTTTCTGAAATTGAAGATAGATATATGGATTTAATGGTAAAGATACCAACAATACCTTCAAAAGACACTCCAATATGAAAAGATGATTCTGAAAATATAGAGATAGAAAAATATTGAGAAATTCGCAAATTTGATTTTAAACCAAGAAGCCATATAGAATTAGCTGAAATGCTTGATATCATAGATTTTGATAGATGAGTAAAAACTGCTTGATTCAGAGGTTATTATTTAAAGAACGAATGAACTCTTCTTGTTATGGCACTTATGAACTATGCCATCAATAAAATGGCTCAAAAATGATATACGCCTTTCATTCCGCCTACACTTGTAAAATGAAGTTGTCTTTTTGGTAGCGGGTATTTCAAATGAAAAGAATATGATCCTGAGGAAGATGAAATCTATGAAATAGCCACAACAGATAAAAATGCAGACTGATCGAAAAGCAAAGAAAAAAAGTTTCTGATTTGAACTGCCGAACCATCACTTTTATCGTATTACTCTTGAGAAGTATTAAAAGAAGAAGATCTACCTATTAAAATGAGCTGATATTCTCCTTGTTATAGAAGCGAAATAGGAAGTTATTGAAAGGATACCAAATGACTCTATAGGGTTCATGAGTTTATGAAAATCGAACAAGTTGTAATTGTAAAAGCTGATGTTGAGGAGTCAAATAAGCTTCAAGATGAAATGCTTGGGATTTCAAAAGAATTACATACTGATTTGGGTTTACCTTACAGAGTTCTTCAGATTTGTACTTGAGATATGAGCGCCTGAAAATATAGAGCTTTTGATATAGAAGCCTGGATGCCTGGTGTAGATAAATATTGAGAGACTTGATCTGCTTCAAATTTTCTTGATTGGCAAGCGCGAAGACTTAATATTAAATATATAGACAAAGAATGAAATAGAAAATATGCATATTTATTAAATGACACAGCACTTCCCTCTCCACGTCCTTTTATTGCAATTCTTGAAAATTATCAACAAGCTGACGGAAGTGTAATTGTGCCAGAAGTTTTAAGGCCTTATATGTGATGAATCAATATTATAAAACCAAGGAAATAATAAAAAGTCTGCCAATTTTTAAATTTTTATTTAATTATTAAGCAAAAACTTCTAAAACAATTACAAAACAAATTAAGCTATATTATCTATCTAAAACAATAAACTGGATAACTTGTATGTTATTCAGTTTATTGTTTTACGGAATTACTCACTCTCTTTCTTGATTGATATAATAAATTCTAATCAATAGCAAAACAATAAAATAATCCATCTCATCCTGTACTTTTTAAATCATCCTGGCTACATCATCACTGAGGTCAACGAGATAAATGTGATGAATTCCAAGATTTTGCAGCATCTGATTCGTCAAGTCAAACTCTATCTGAATGTCAAAGCATTGCAGAACCTGTTCAATTTTTAGTCCAATTTCAACATGTCCTGTCTTCAGCTCCTGTAAATGCTGTCCCATCAGGTTGTGATCATGTTAAGATATCGTGCATATTCGGCGTATCTCCCCTACCATTTACGACTTCGCCTTTTTCAGTCAATGCAGTTTGTTTTGATATATTATTGTTATTGCTATGTAAATCACCTACATTATTTGCAATGAGTTCACCTTTGGCATTATACCAAGGTCCATTTCATATTCTATCGCGGGCACTTACTGAACCTGTTCCTTGTGTACTTAAATAAGCTCGCCATGTCAGATTTCCTGCATTGACGCTCTCTGCTAGCTTCTGGCATTGCTCGTCAGCACCGTTAAGTCCACCCAAATTAGCACCATTCCCTAATCCAACACTCGTAACAAAAAAACTCATATTGTTTTTTTGTGTCTGATTATTTTCTCATTGGGATGTTCAGGTTTGATCATTTTGCAGAACTCAGGTTTGATCATTTGTCGGTGGAGGCACTACTGTATTTGTATTACACCCTACAAGAAACAATGAAAGCACTAACGCAAATGAAACAGTTAATTTGTTAAAAACAATATTCTTTTTTGATCTATTATCAGTACTGATAATATGTTTTCTTGAATTTTCCATATCATAAGTATTAAGTAATAATATAATTTAGTATCTAAATTATTAAAATAACTACATATTATATTTAATATGTAGTTATAATCAAGAAAATGACTAAATTAAAGTTCTATAATATGTCCGACCATTAAATTATATATTCTGAATAGTATTAATCCAAATCAGTAGAAATAATATTAATTTTGAAAAATGAAAAGGACCCGCAAGGGTCTTTTTTTATTGCCGCTTTTTTCATTT
>CAYWJC010000136.1:0-4947 GCA_964458505.1 uncultured Candidatus Peribacteria bacterium
CCCTAAAGTTGTTTGGAATTCTGCTGATATGAAACTATCCGAAGCTGATATTCAAACATTTATAGATTCAATTCAATCATCATATTCTTGATCAAACATTTCTTGAGAACAGATATATTCAAAATTAATTAATCAAAGTTGAGAATCTGAAATTAATGTATGAAAAGATTTGTTTGGAAATTTTCTTGGTTGAAAAATTGTTCCAATAACCAAGTGTAGTGAAATATCGAATACAAACTGAAATAATCTGGATACTACCATATGTCAAGATGATAGATCATATGCTATGCAAGGATGAGCAACTCATGATAGAATATATAGTCTATTAAAGATAGAGTGAAGATGGTGGTTCAATGAAAATTTGGCATTTCCTCCTGTGTCTTGATATAGATGAAGTGATTCTTGGACAACAACGGATTCATGATATTATTCATGTCCATGAAATAATTGAACTTCAACTGCCGATTGTACTTTAGTGTCCACATTATGATATATCTACCAATGGTCAACTGCAATGGCTTGAGCAGCATCAAATAATAACCAATCAGCTAGAACCCAATGAATCTGCCCTGTTTGATGGGGCTTGCCAACAAAAGCTGATTTTACATCTATATCTGATTCCTATTGGCCAACAAATGATTACATTTACAATTGAAATATTGCATGATGGATAAAATATTATGCTGGTTTACGCGAATACACAAATATTAATGGTCCATTCAATAGAAATACAACTTACATGCACATTTGGACATCTTTTCAATCTTCAGCAACAAATGCTTGGTATGCCGGATTTTATTCAGTACAACCTTTAAATATACAACGCAATGTTTTAAATAAATCCTATGCTGCTCCTGTCCGTTGTATAAAAAATTAATTTGTTGAGTTTTTTGAAAAGTTAATAAAAATAAAAAATCTTTTGACAAATAACAACTATTTTATAAAATGCAGAGGCTTTTTATTGAATAGTTGCATGCCACTTTAGCTCAGCTGGTAGAGCGCCCGCCTTGTAAGCGGATGGTCGTCGGTTCAATTCCGACAAGTGGCTCCAGTATAATCACGAATATCTAATCACAAATTACTAATTTAATTAGTAATTATTAATTTGTAATTAGTAATTAAAATGGGTCGATTCCAGAGCGGTCAAATGGGGCGGACTGTAAATCCGTTGACTTCGTCTTCGTTGGTTCGAATCCAACTCGGCCCACCATTGAATTGTCATAGGACAATTAAGAAATATAAAACATTTATGCCGGGATGGTGAAATTGGTAGACACTCTGGTCTTAGAAGCCAGTGCCGCAAGGCGTGAGAGTTCAAGTCTCTCTTCCGGCACCATAAATTAAAAGTTAGCACATAGCTACTACTTAAGAGGATAATTTTTGAAATTTTCCCTAAACCTAACCAATAATAATATGAAAAAAGGTATACATCCACAATTTTTTGAAGATACAGTTGTAGTTTGTTCTTGTGGTAATAAATTCACAACAGGAAGCACTATAAAATGAGAAATTCGTATTGAAAGCTGCAATAAATGTCATCCTTTCTTTACTTGAGAAAAAAGACTTCTTAAAACAAGTACACTTGATAAGTTTCAAGCAAGAAAAGCAAAAACTCAAGAATTGAATTCAAAATAATAATTTTCTTTATAAAAAAAGTCTCATATGAGACTTTTTTTATTTATAGATGTGTTTACTTAAAATTTCAAATTATTCATGAAATATCTTTACCTCCCATGAATTCAAATAATATAACACTCATCACTATCATAAATATTCAGATGATTATATATTTAAATATTCATTTTGCCTTTTTCATTCTGTCTTCATTTCAAGAACTTGTCAATATAAGGAATCCTGCATAAATTATAAGAATGATCACAAGAATTCCTATAAATCAAGTTGCAAACTTAATAATAGTTCTAGCGATTTCAACAGTTTCACTTAAATTCGGATTTCAAAGCTCATCTCAATTACATAGTGTTCAAGACCAATCTTGTTCACAGTCAACTTTTCAATATATACTAAAAACAAGTTTTGTTGATATTTTAATCAATAAAAATCAAATTATAGCAGCAGTTATTGTTTGGATTCATTTTTTATATCACTCCTCATTTCATCATCATGTAATCATCCTATAGAATGCAAATATTGCCATTGAGATAAATACAAATGAAGCAAATAATTCAAGCAAATGAATAAGTGGCCAAATAACAGTATTGGAAAAACTAGCTGCAGTCGCCTCTCAAATGCTTTTGTCATACATAGAAACAATGGCGACGTATGAAACTTGCATCAACATAATTCAAATAGATGTCCACAATATTCACTGTCTCCATTTTTTCAAATCATCATCCCCTCATCATCAAAAAAACAATCTAAAAGTTAGAATTAACAAATAAACTATCGCGATGGCGATAAATAAATTTTTCATATCTCTTGCAAGATTGAAGATAAATTTACTTATTCATTTTTCTCAGGTATAATCTCATGAAAAATGATCATCTTGTTTATATGTATCTAAGTAACTTCATCTATTGCTTCATTTTTTCGGATCAGTTTTAATATCAAGATTAGTGTTTATTTCATCAGATAAAATATTATTTGTATTTACGAAATTCTTTAAAGATGTCGGATTTATAATTGAGGTTGTGTCTGAGACGATCTCATTATACCACTTTGGGTTTGAGATTTTCAAATCACTTATGAATAAATTATAATCATCGTATAAGTTTGTAAATTTACCAATTTCTTCGTTTTTTCAACTTCAAGAGGCGATAGCAATTTGAGTTTTTTCTAACTGAGTCGTAAGTCAATCAATTAAGACATCAAAATTTAGTTTATCTTTTTTTTGCTCGCTGCTACATCATATGAATGAATCTCATAATTGAGTAAAAACTCATATTCAACCCTTGGTATTTAGACACCAGATTTTTTCCAAAGAGTCAGCTACACTGTCAACATCTCTGTCGCCCAATTGGTTTGTACAACTTGAATCACAAGATCAAGATCAATTAACAAATTGAATATTGTCTTGATTGGTAAGTTTTTCTTCATCTATTCAGTCATCGATTCAATCTCAATCAGTATCGGGATTAGTAGGATCAGTTCATATTGTTTTTTCTGTTCAGTCATTTAGGGAATCAGAATCAGTATCTTTTTTATAAGGATTTGTAGTAATATGAATACTTTTTTCATATATGCTATCAGCCCAAAATGTTCAAGTATATCAATTTGTTTCACTTGTATTAATGATTCAATCTCAATCGATATCAGAATCATTATAATCAGGAATTCAATTTGAGTTCGTATCAATTATTTTTTGTTCATGGCTACATCAGGCCGCATCTCAATTTTGGTCAACAATGGCATTCTTAGGAGTGTTAGGACATTTATCAAGATTATCTTCAATTAAATCTCAATCTCTGTCATTAGCTGCATTATAAGCCGCAAATGATATTCAACTAACAGAGAATAGTAAAAAAATTAATATTAATAGTTTGTAGATTTGTTTCATAATAATTATATGATGACTAAATTATTCTTCATTTTTGATTATTCATAAACGAGCCTCTATTTCCATATCGACATATTCTTTTTTTCTTCAATACATTTTTCTTGAATACTCCTTTATTATTTTTGATACTTCAGGATTCTTGTATGTATTGTCCCAAAAAGTTTTCATATCGAATGGACGGGTTGTAGCATTATCGATATTTAGTTTACAATATGTTGTATAATTTGCAATTCAAATAATATCTTGTTGAGATAAAAGAGGAGCATATTCTTTTTCAAGATATTCAGCATCTTCGGCTCAAACTTTAAAACTCATAATTGTTCAGGCATTACCGAATACAGCATCTTTAATTGAAGGTTTTCAGTCATTTTTTTTGTTTCATCAAATTTGTGCAATGAATTGGTGAGCCATAATCAAAGCAAGATGATACTTACGAGCTTCTGAAAGTATTTCTCAGAAAGTATCTGTCGCAAAATTCTGGAACTCATCCACATAAAGGAAAAAATCTTTTCTTTGATCTTCCGGAGTATCAGCTCTGCTCATTGCTGCCATATTTATTTTCGATACGAATATCAATCACAAAAGCTGGGCATTAAGATCTCAAATCAATCATTTTGAAAGGTTTACCATAAGAACTTTTTGATCATCCATTATTTTTCTTATATTGAAGGCCGACTTAGGTTGCCCGATAATATTTCTTATTGTTGTATTTGTAATAAAAGGTCAGAATTTTGAAGAAAAATAGGGAATCATTTCTTGTTTTTCACGATCTCAAGTATTTGCATATTCATAATCCCAAAATGATTTTACAACAGGATTCTTCACTTTCGAAACTTTATATTTACAAAATGCATCATCAACAAAAAGTCTCGGAACATCAATTAATGTTCATCATTCCTCTTCATCATCCATTAAGGTCAAACATCCATTCCTGAAATAATGTTGTATTCTAGGTCAAAACACTTCCTCGTTAAATATCTTAATGAAAATACTTGTTGCATCAAGTGCTGCCCTATCTTTTTCAACTGCTCTCAGATTAGGATCAGTAGCGATTATATCAAGAAGATTCAATCACATAGGTCTTTCGTAATCCGATGGATCAAAAATAATAACATCTTTAGCTCTTTCTTTAGGAGTAAAGCTGATAATGTCTTCAACCAAATCTCAATGCGGGTCAATTACACATAATCAATCTCATGCCCAAAGATCTTGACGAGCTACGTAACCGATGAATACGGATTTTCAACCTCAAGATTTTCAGATTATATAATGATGTCTTCATCTATCTTTTCTTGAAAAATAAATAGGTGTTTTCTGATTCCTATATTCATTCCATCAAAGAAGAACTCAATCCTTATAAAGAGGAAATCATGAAAGATATCTTTGTTTTTCTTCTTGAATCGGAGTTTTTCATTCCTCAACTGGTTTTCAGT
>CAYWJC010000137.1:0-2303 GCA_964458505.1 uncultured Candidatus Peribacteria bacterium
TTAAATCAAAATATTTTTCGGCATTTATATTGGCATTATTTATAATTGTTATTTCATTATTCATATATCCTTATTACAAAACAATACCCCTAAAAGAAAATCTTATTGATTCAAAAACTGAAAAATTAAATGATCTAATTAATAGAGCTGAAGATAGAGAAAAAACTTTAAATGAACTAATAAATAAAATTAATAACAAAGAGAAATAACACAATACTTATGAGGGTATTCTATTTTATCAGAAGTATAATACCTCTGGTCTTTAACCAAAAATGAACATATTTTAAAGTCAAATTTAGAACACCTATGGTTCATATGTATAATTAAAATTGAAATAAACTTGATTATAGCTTTATTTTGATTAATCACATTAAATCAACACAAATTTAGATATAAAATATTTTTTTGTAATGACCATAAATGACTTAAATAAACTAAAAAACTCCAATATAATAGATGGAGTTTTATTGATATAATTAATTTAATAAAAATTGATGTTTTCGAATATAACCCATTTTAAACAATTTTTTTAAATCTTTCTTTAATTCATTTTACCAAATCAAATAGCCTTAGTTCTTCTGTTTCATCTTCCTCAGTTATTTTTTCTTTTAATGGTTCTCATATATCAATTTTCAAAATTTTTCATACCATTCAAGAAAATCTTAATCTTATATAATTTCATACTATTGCTTTATCCTCTGTTCATTCAGATAATCAATTATATAAATCTATAATTTCATTGTCATCATCAATAAATCAAAGCATATCAGCTCATATCTTCATATACTCATCATTTGCTTTAATATGTTCTAATTTTGAATGCATAAGCTAATTATTATTAATTAAGGTTCTTATTTGTAATGATTTCTCTCTAAGTATATTTGCTACTCAAGAATTATGTTTACGAGCAAATCAGCAAATTCATCAAAGATAATCATTTAATTTTCTAACAAAATCCGAAGACAAGTTTTTTATTTCATTAGGATTATGTTCAAACCATTTTACCATCTCTCATAAAGCATTGGAATGATCCTTGAAGAATCAATCAAGGTTTTTTGGTTCTCAAGTAAGAATATCGGCCTTATCATCAAAATTTCCTAATATTTTTTTATTAAATTCTTCTTGAAATTGTTGTCTTGATAGTTTTTCAAAGTTCTTCGGCAAGACATCTTTTAAATTTTTTATTCATTCTCTTACTTCTTCTCACTCCATTCTTGCAAAATTTCATCCTTTTGTTTCTTTTGGTATTTTAACCCTTATTCATTCAGATGTAACTCAATGGGGCTCAAAAAGTTCTTTAACTCATTGTATCCTATCTTTGTATTTTTCAAGTATTCTTTGAATTAATTTTTCTCATATTCACTTTGCTTCAAGAACTTTGGTTCAAGCTTCGGTCTTAATTAGAATTTCTCAAGTTTTATTTAAAACAAGACTACATCATTTTCATAAAACTTTAAGTCAAAGCTTTCAAACAATTTCAGTGAATGTTGCTAATATTAGGATTATATCAAGCGGATCAAGAAGTGGAGTTTCAATAGGATTATCTAAATTTTTTATCTTTTCTGTGATTGAATGGTCATATTTTAAATTTCAAATCTTATTATATTCAACTTCAAATTGTTCGTAAGTAACTCAAAATTTTGCAAAATTTTTACTATATTTTTCTTTTGTGCTTCTTTCATTTGATTGATGTTTTTCTGCAATTATTTTAAGGTTGGATTGATATTCTTTGTCCAATGCATCTATCATTAATCTATCTTGATTATCTCATCATAATCATAGTAAGTTTTTTTGAAGTTCTTGAGATTGTTTATAACCGCTAATTAGTTTATCACTAACTTCTTTTCAGTCAGCTCTTTTACTCTTATCACTTCACTCCTTACTTTCCTTAAAATGCTTCACATCAATAGTCTGAGTGGTATGTGCAGACTCTAAATTCATTTGTTTTTGTTTTAATTTTTATTTTTTTATAAATCAATATCTAGATTTTTTATTTCTTTTTTTCTTTCTATTTTTTCTTTGATCTCTCTGTATCATTTTGCTAATTTTTTGTTTGCAATTGATACTTCTTCTAAACTTAAAGAGTTTCTTTTAAAATATTCATTGTTTATTTCTTGAAAATCTTCGGTATTAATAATTATCATATGAATAACTAATTATTTTAATTCATTAAATTATATCAGGTTGATTGAGTAATTGCAAAATTATTATTGCTAGTTATTATTTTCAATAATCTCAGGCTTATGAATATTATTAGTTTCTATTTATCTTTAATAACTGGAATCTTAAAAATAATATCTTTA
>CAYWJC010000138.1:0-4278 GCA_964458505.1 uncultured Candidatus Peribacteria bacterium
TTGAGATATATATTTTTTACCTCTTTCTAATTCACTTTGAGTTCACGATTATATTATTACCGTTTTAGATTGAGGCTCTAATACAATATCAGAAATTATTTCTTATAATGTAGTTCCTGATGATGAAACTTTAAAAGTTATATATTTAAAATCAGGTTGGAATCTATTGACATTACCTAGTCAAATATTTAATTCTTCATGACAGATTATTAATCATACAGCAGAAACATTTTGACAATTAGCTTGAGCTGATGTGGTGACAAGGTGGAAAAATGAGAGTCAGCAATATGAGAGTCATTTGGTTTGACTTCCAGCTAATAATTTTGATTTAACAAATGTATGATTTTTCATTCATGTCTCAAAGAATTCAAATTTAGCGTTAAGTTGAACTTATTTGCCATATAACCCAATAATATCAAACGGTTGGAATATGATTTGATATGCAGATCCGACTCCGATTTCGGCAGATAATTTTTGAGTTTCATTTTCGTGAAATGTGGTATCAAAATTCAACAATAATACTCAACAATGGGAAAGTCACATAGTTGGCGTACAACTCAATGATTTTACTATATCCCAATGAGATAGTGTGTTTTTACATAAATAAATATATTTTTATATTTTTTTAATTTCTAATTTTTTAATTATGAAAACTTTTAAGAATATTGTTAAAACAGGATATATTGTATTATTCATTTTTTGAATGCAGTTATTCAGCATATCCAATCAAACATCAGCAGCACAAAGCTGTAGTCTGAACACTTTTTATTGAACTGTAAGTGTAGATTGAATACCAACAGATGATGTTATAGTTACAATAAAGGATATAACAAATAATTCATCGTTATCTTGAGTAACATCTTTGAGTTGACTGTATTTGATTGAAACTGCTAATTTTTGAACTTGTGCCAACCCCTGAGATGAAATTGAAGTAAGAGCTACATTTAATACATTAACTGCAAGCTCTACAATTACTTATGCAATTCAGGCATTAACAAATGTAAATTTATCTTTAACTTGAACTTGAGATATAACAGTCCCCGGTATTTCATATATTCCAATAAGTAGCCCTGTTATACAAAGTGAAGTTCCTTCAAATATTCCTTTAACAATAACAGATAATGTCGGAGTCACTTCAGTAACTTTTTCTGAAAGCTGAACAACTAATTCTTGAACGCTTACTGGATCTTGAGATATATATGAATTGCTAATTTCCAATACCCTTTGACTTCATGAGTACATAATCACAGCTTCAGACTGAGCTTGAAATGTAACTTCAACAACGATATCATATACAGTAATTTCAGACGTAGATCTTAGTGCGGTTAACATAACCCCAGCAAATCCTTCAATAAATTCCTGAACTACTTTGCAACTTTCAGCTGAAGTCTTGGATCAAAGCTGATCAGTTATAACACCAACCCCTGAAATTATCTGGTCATCTGATAATAATTGAGTCGTAACTGTTGATACAAATTGACTTATAACTTGAATCTCTGCCTGAACTTGAATGATTTCTGCAACAAGCAGTTGAATAAGTTGAACAACTTTAGTTACAGTCACTTCAACTTGAACTTGAGATACAAATCCTCCAGTGATAACATATACTTGAATCACAAGTCCGATAAAACAAAGTGAAGTTCCAGCTAGTATACAACTTACCATAACAGATGATGTTTGAATAATTTCTCTTGTAACTTTTACAAATGGGGTTAGTTCTTGAACTTTGTCATCACCTTTTTGAATATACACTTTAAATATTTCAAATGAAGTATGAAATCATACATATATTGTTACCGCTAAGGATTCAGCTTGAAATTCGACTTCTGTGACAATATCTTATACAGTCATAACGGATATAGATATAACACCTCCAACAATAACATATACAGCGATTGCAAATCAATATAATCAAAGTGCAGTTCCTTCAAATATTCCTTTAGCAATAACAGATGATGTCGGAGTCACTTCAGTAACTTTTTCTGAAAGCTGAACAACTAATTCTTGAACATTGACTGGTTCTTGAGATATATATAAATTAGCCTTATCAAATGATCTATGATTCCATGAATATATTGTTACAGCAAAAGATCTTGCTTGAAATTCATCAACAGCAAATATATCTTATAATGTAGTCGCTGATAGTGTTTTAAATATTAATATTTTGTGATATAACATATCGAATCTAACGGCAACTTGAATTATTATCACATGGACAACGGATAAAATTGCTTCTGAAAGTTTAGTTGATTTTTATGCAAATTGAACTCAATTATTAAATCAAGTTGCTACAATAAGTTGAACATTAAATACTCTAGCTATTAACAATTTAACTCCGAATAAAATTTATTCAGTTGTGATTAAATCAAGAACCAGCTGACAGCAAAATTTCACAACTTTGACAATTGTGATAAAAACTTCATTCTCCAATAATTGATTGATCGTAAATAAAATTGAAAATGTGCTTTGAGATTCAATTGTTGGATGAGGATTTGAAAATTGATATCATTTCAAATTTACAGTTACAGCAAATGATTTGTCTGAAAACGGAGTAACTTTGAAGTTGGCTGATTGGAGCAATTGATTAGGGGCACTTCCTATTGCATCAAATACACTTATGTCAATTTCATCTAATTGATTTAAAGATTACAATTCAGCTGTTTGATCAGTGACCACTGTTACTAATAATTACTGAGAAATGCAGAATATAGGCTCTATTGATTCTGATCCTCAGTTATGAGGAAGACAATTTATAATTGATTTATTTTATAGAATTCCAATTTGAGCTCAATGAGTTTACTCCACTACATATTGAATCAAGACTCAATAATTAATTTTGGATTGTATCTTATTTAAAAATTTATCCTTTAAAAAAAATATTTATGAAAAAATTAATTATGTTTTTGCCCTTGATACTTCTGTTTTCTAATGCCCATGCAAGTGAAATAAATTGATCCATAGAAACAAATTCTTTGAGTAATTGAATCCAAATGTCTATTCCATGTAATCCTTCATCTATTTCAAACGGCCAAGTAAACCAAATTTCATGTGAAATAACATGCAACAATCTTTACGTTAAATCGTGAAATACTTGTGTCCTTAACTCATGATGAAGTAGTTGATGATGAGGTGGTGGTAGCAGTTCTTACATTGATTATTGTCCAGATGGAGACACATCCTTAAATTTTTATGATGGAAAATGTAGTTTGGTATCTATTCTTTCAGAAACTATTTTGTCTGCAACGGGTGCGGAAGAAATATCTTTTATTACATGAGAACAAGAACTGATAGGTCCAGTATTGTTTTCAAGTAAGATTGAGTGAGAAAATAGAGTAGCTCAGATAACAGATGATAATTGAATTTTAATTATAAAATCATCAAATAATACTCTAATAAAGTTAATAATCCCTTCATGAGTTTTTGTAAGTTCTGATATAGATTGGAATTGAAAAATTGATCCACCTGTAATTGTTAAAAATGAAAGTGCAGATAAGATTTGAGTTGCACTGATTAAAGCTTGATGTGAAGATAATTCTTTAAAATTCAATAAGGAAATATCTCTTTTGATACCATCATCGCTCAAAGAATGAACAGAGGTTCTTATATATTATTCAAATAATCCTGATTTATCAGATATAAAAACTCATTGAATCTATAAAGTGGAAAATGGTTACATAAATGTTTTAACTGATCATCTATCTAATTTTATCTTAAAGAAAAAGATCCAAAATTATGTAGGGAACTTGAAATTCAATGATATTGAGGATTCATTTGCAAAGGAGGATATAAATAACCTAGCTTATCTATGAGTAATCAGATGATTCGATGACTGAACTTTCAGACCAAACAATACGGCTACTAGGGCAGAGTTCTTAGCTATGACAATGAAATCAATGCAAGTACCTCTGGACGAATGAATTATAAAATCAAAATTCACTGATATTCCAAAAGAATGAGTTTGGATGATAAAATATATTGAAAAAGCAAAGAGTCTTTGAGTGATAAACTGACAGATCATAGATGGAAAACTGAAATTCAGACCGAATGATCCGATAACAAGAGCTGAAGCCATATCTATTTTATTAAATATTTCTAATATAAATGTAAATATAACGGTAAATAATACAAATTTCAGTGATGTTCAGATAAGCTGGATGAAACCTTACATCTCAAAAGCCCAGTCTTTATGAATAATAAATTGACAGATCATAGATGGAAAGCTGAAATTCAGACCCAATGATCCGATAACAAGAGCTGAAACATCAAGAGTAATCAATA
>CAYWJC010000139.1:0-2790 GCA_964458505.1 uncultured Candidatus Peribacteria bacterium
CTGCACTCGAAATGACATGTTTGGATTATTATTATGGTGCTATTATCAACCTGAACTTGTTTCAGGATCCAATGATAAGTTAGTCTAAATGGATTCTGATTCAGCAGACGGGACAGAATGACTATTGTGTTTTTTTAAATCCGTTTTGCTTTTTCTGCTTTTTTTGTATATTGGTTTGAGATAATTTTTAGAAGAATTTAATGAAAAACATAAAAATAAAACTGATAAGCTTACTATTTCAATCGCTTAACCTGATTTTTGCATTTGTCACAATTTCTTTGCTTGTGATAGCTCTTTTCAGGCCGGATTTGATTAGTCTTTTTTTGGATTGGCTTTGAGTAAAAATCAATTCCTTGTGATCTTGGAATTATCTTATAGCATTTACAAGCAGCATAATCGAATCTTTTCCTGTTTTGGGTGTTCTTATACCAGGACAGCAAATAATGTTGATGGTAGGATGATTTTTTTGAAAAAACAACCTTTTTCTTATAATTCTTGTCTCAAGCATAGGTGCTCTTATTTGAAATTACATCTGATACCTTGCATGAGTTAAATTTTGATCAGATTTCTTGAAGAAATATGGAGAATGGTTTTGAATCGGAAAGACAGAATTAAAAATACTTAAAAGACAGATTGAGAAAAATTGAGCTTGGTTTATAATTTTTTGAAAATTCCATAATTTCACAAGAGCTTTCATTCCTTTTATCGCCGGATCAAGCTGAATGCATCCGAAAAAATTCTGGCTATATAATTTTATATGATCGGTCTTGTGGGCTATAACAATAATAGTTTTATGAGTTGTCTTTGTTCAGTTTTATAAGGAGTTACTTAAATATTTGCAATACATAATAATTTGAATCATTGCTATTGTGGCTATTTATGTTTACTTCTTCAAGAAAAAAGAATTTTTGCAATACTTGAAAGATAAGAATGAAGAAATAGATGAAAAAATAAAGAATAAAAATCCTTAGTTTACTAATTTTATAACAATGAATTACGTAGATCTACCTATTTTATATAAAACATTATTTTTGGCTGGAATTTCAACAATAATATCTTCGATTTTGATTGTGGTTTTTTTGTGGATTTTCAGAAAATTATGACTTATGGATCATCCTGAAAGATACCCACATGAATGAAATAGGAAGCCTTTGCCATATGGTTTTTGAGTTGTTCTTTTCGTAAATTTTGCAGTGATCTCAGCATTTTTTTTGGATTTTTCATTTAAAAAACTTGTCATAATCCTTGTTTTATGATTGATTCTTTGAATTATCAATTTAATAGATGACCTTGATACCATATCGATGTCGAAAATTAAGATCAGACCGATAATAAGGCTTTTTTTGCAAATATTCATTTGAGCTGTGATCTGAATCACAAGCATAAAGATATGATATATCAGCAATATATTCTGATGAATAATCCATCTTGATAGTTACTTTTTTTCCATTTGAGCACTTAACTTTTATTTGATTCCGATAATTTTCACTATAGTTTGGTACGTCTTGGTCTTCAATGCTTTGAATTGGAGCGACGCGGTTCCGTGAATGACGACATGACTGTCTTTTGTTTCGATGTTTATCATAGCAATACTGACAATAAAGCTCTACATCATAGACACTTCATTTTTGTCTAAAGAAAACTCAGAATTTGTTCTGATCTTATTATCAATTTTGGTTCCTAGCGTGATTTTGTTTTGGATATTCGATAGGAAAAAATTCCTGATTTGAGATTGATGAACGATGTTTCTGGCATTCATGATCGCAACGCTTGCAATAATTTCCTGATGAAAAATTGCAACAGTCGCAACAGTTTTATGAGTGTATATAATCGATGCTTTCTATGTCATATTTGTCAGATTGTACAACAAGAAAAATCCTCTGAAATGAGATACAATTCATCACCTTCACTTTAGGTTGCGGAATCTAGGATTTTCAGATGCTTTCATAAGGAATCTTGTATATTCGCTTTCCTTTATGTTTTGACTTTGAGCCATATTTTTAGATAAAATAGGGAAGATAATAATTTTTTCCATACTTGTCATTATTGTCGTTTTTGTGACAAAGATTTTATCATTGAAAAAATAACTTCATGAAAAACCCAAGAGGATTCACTTTTATTGAATTATTAATTGTTGTTTCGATTGTCTCAATAATCGGGGTTTTTTCAATTTCATCATTTTGAAATTTTTTTAAAAATCAAGACAATTCGGCTTTCTTATGAAAACTGAATGATGTAATTGATGTTCTTGATTTTCAGGTTAAAAAATGAGAGATGACAAGTTACAGCCTTTGGTTTGAATCTTGAGCGCAAGGAATATATGTGAGCAAAGACTTTTATAAAAAAGACAATGCTTTGACTTTAACAGCTTTTGACTTTGAAGTCATGAGCTGAAGCATTTCTTGATGAACTTGAGAATGGCTTTTAAAAAGTTATTATAATTCAAAATTCGAAAATTGATATTATAGTTCCTGAACAACTAAATTAAGCTTTTCCTTAACGAATCCCTATATGGTTGAAAATATTGAGTTATATTCATCAATTGACGGAAAAGATGTGAATAGCTTTGAAATCATACTATTTAACAAGGATGATTCTAATATTGATAAAAACATAAAAGTATCATATTTATCTTGATGAGCTTTGTTTAATAAAATAGAAATCAAAAACGTATTATGAAAAAAACAGATCTATTGATATCCTGAAATCGGAGATTCTTTGGAATTGGATGATTTTGAGCTCTGATTCGAGAGATGATGAAATGAATTTAATTTAGCTTTAAGTAAATAA
>CAYWJC010000140.1:0-5524 GCA_964458505.1 uncultured Candidatus Peribacteria bacterium
AAAAAACCGATTCGACCTACAGGAAAATTTATTCCATCTTATGGTGAGCAACATATAATTATTGATGGGATGTTTGATATTGAAGCCATCTTTGAGTAGATATCGCAACAAGCCTCTGAACTCCAGTAAGATCGATTTGAGATTGAGAAGTTATATTGGCAAAAGCACTTTCTTGATGGTGAAATACTGTTGTCATAAAGCACAAGCTTCAAAATTGAAAATACATTTATTCAAATTATTCACATTTAAGCAAGATAATTGCAAAAATCTGATATATCAAAGCATGAACTACAATTTGAGAAGTGTGATCCACATGAAATTCATATTGAAACCATCTGCATTTTCAAATAGATATAACTGGCCAATCTCATCCTTATTGGTACACAACTTGTTCTAAATGAATCGAAATATTCGATGTCGTCAATAACTGATTATGTAGAAATTACTTACTTGCAAATACTGTCGATCCAATTTTATTTTTAGAAAACAATTGAAAATTCCAAGATATCCAGGAAATACAACAAAAACAACAGCAAACAATTAAAATCGAACCGAAAAACATCAAAACAAGAAATCAGATCACTGAAGAGGAGATAAATGACTTTTTAAGAGATCACACCATAAAATTAAACACAATGGTTGCTTGAGATAATTTAGAAATTTCCAAAACATACTTATCTAAATTAACGGTTAATTACCACAATAAATTATTTTCAGGAAATCTACCATGAGAATGATTGGAATTTGAATACAATAAAAGTGTATTAAAGGTATTTCCGGAAAAGGTCATATTTGTCGACAAATGAATCCGAGAAGTGCAAATCACCTGATTAAAAAGTGGTAAACATGTTATAAATCTTAAAATTTGAAAAAAGATAATCTGAAGTCTTTTTGTTAATATTTATTCAAATTCTGAAATGCAGAATCCGACTGATGCTTCGATAATAATCAAGAACAGCATAGCACTTTGAGAAGAAAAACAATTTTGAGCAGTTTTTAAGACAAAATTCGGAACTAAACAAATGTATATTCCATATAATTGAACATACAAGATAAAACTTCTTTCATGAAAAGCTAAGTTCTGTAATGTTTCAAATAAAACCATAAAAACTTGCAGAAATTCAGAACTTGTTAATGAGCTTTATTTTAGGTATGAGGACACGAAAAATTGAATTCTGCTTTTCAATATAATTCCATTTGATTACATTCCAATAAAGTTATCTTTGTCAAAAGTTGGCAATAAATACGACATCACCTGGACAAAAACTCAAATTACAGTTACGAATCCTTTAAGATTCGATAATTCTTACGTTTATTATAATGAAAATATTTCTGCTTTGAAAAAGTGATATCTGAGATTGAATAAATGATATCTTCTTCAAGATAACGAACTTACATGAAGGCAGTTAAAAGAAATTGTATTTAATTATCTTGAATATGAATATCTAAGATCAGGCGATAATTTAGCCCAAAAAAATCTGATTATCAAAAAAATATCCGAAGTTAAATGAAATCTTTCAGTGTTTGATGATTACAAAAAATATACGCGCTGAGATTTCACAAAAATAATTTTTGACAATTTCAGTTTAAATCTGGTTAAAAATGATAATAAGGTTTTGCTTGATGAATCCTGAAAATATAAGGATTACATAACGACATTAAGGGAAAAATATGATTTCAGATGGAAAGATCAATTTTCTCAAAAATATTTTCAGCCAACGAAAAATATTACAGTCTGAGAAGCATTATATTTAATAGAAAAGCTTAATTCAAATATTTGAGTCAAGTTTGTTTACAATAATTAAATACGGTTTATTTTTTAGCTTTTTAAAAAAATATTTTTAAATTAAAGGTTAATAGAGTAAGAAATTAATCTTTGAAATCTAGTATACTGTCGACATTTCAGGTGATATTTATGCTTACCATTTTTAATCATAGCTTAACCTTAACACACTTCGGCAAAATATCTTTAATAATTTTTCAATAATCAGATATTATAAGGGCTATTTTTTCATTATATTCTCAGCTTACATCATAAAGCTTCAATCATAATATCTCTTTTTCAGGAGTTTTTTTGATTTTTAAAATATCAACCTGTAAACTTAATACTTTATCATCAAAAACATTTGGATCCACTAATTGAAAGTTCTGACATATTCATTTTTCAGGAAGACTCATTAATCAGAGAAGCAATGAACAGGAAGTTATAAAATTTTTCATTTATGTCTATATGCCTAAAAATTATTATAAAATTTAGTATATGAAAAATAATAATAGGGCAAATTATTTTCTTTTCTTTTTTGGATTCCAGTTGATGATCCCTTATTTGAACAACTGTTTCAAGATCCGGATTTGACGCTGCAATATCAATTTCGTTCAAGTCTCTTTATTTTTGCTGTGAGATTTTTCATTTTTCAATGATCTAATATTTTAATATTTGTATTTAAAAAATTTAAAAATATAATATTTGGTTTTATTTTTTAATATTTTTAGTATGAGCGAATCGAGAATAAGTATTTTAGTTGCGGATCATGACAAAGTGAGCATGAGCAAAACCTTAAAACTCCTTGCAGAAAACAATTACCATGTGAAAGCGGTTAATGATTGAATTGATGTTATTGATATTGCAGTAAACCAAAAGATAGATGAATTCAGTCTTCTTATAATGAATCTGACAATGTGAAACAAATGATGATTGGAAACCTCTGAATACCTAAGGGAAATGAATATACCTATCCCTATAATACTCTTGTCAATGAAGTATAGCGAACAATTAGAGAAATTGTGCCAAAATATGTGAGTTAACAGAGTATTGGAAAAGCCTTATAATTGAGAAAATCTATTGGAAAAAATTCAAGAAATGATATAGAGACTATTTTCTTCCTTTTTTGATTCCGATTAATATATCCCTTATTTCTGCAGCTGTTTCAAAATCCAGATTCGCTGATGCAATATCCATTTCAAGCTCGAGTCTCTTTATTTTTGCTGTGAGATTTTCTCATTTTTCAATGGTGTAATCTTTTTTTCAAGTCATCGCCAATTCCTTAATCGAGGAAAAAATTGTTGTTGGTGTAATTCCATGTGTTTTATTGTATTCATCCTGAAGTTTTCTCCTTTTTAAAGTAATATCCAAAACTTGTTGCATGGCGTCTGATATTTTTTTCTTGTAAGAATACATTGTAACTTTACCATTAACATTTCTTGCAGCTCTTCATGTTATCTGAAGCAGAGCCTTTACGGATCTTAAGAATCATTGTTTTTCTGCATCTATGATTCAAATGAAAGATACCTCAGGTAAATCAAGTCATTCTCTTAATAAGTTAACTCAAACAAGCACATCTATTTTTCAGGTCCTTAAATCTTTTAAGATTTCAAGCCTTTCAAGTGTGTCGATTTCAGAATGCAAGTATGCTACTTTTATTCAATTTGAAGCTAAATATGCAGCAAGTTCTTCAGAAGATCTTTTTGTAAGTGTTGTAACTAGAACTCTTTCATTTCTTGATTTTGCCTCTGAGATATTTCTCATAAGATCATCAACCATGAATTGCATATCTTCAATTTCAATCAGAGGATCAAGTAGTCATGTTGGCCTTATTATTTGTTCAACGACAACAGATGAATTATTTAATTCAAAATCTGCAGGAGTGGCCGAAACAAAAACAACCTGTCATGTTTTTTTCTCAAATTCCTCAAATCTCAATGGCCTATTTTCAAAAGCAGAAGGCAATCTGAATCAATTTTCTATAAGATTTTGCTTTCTTGCCCTATCTCAAGCATACATTCATCAAATTTGTGAGACTGTGATGTGAGATTCATCTATAAATGTCAAAAAATCCTTTGGGAAAAAATCAATCAAAGTACCCGGAGTTTCCCCTGGCCTTCTGTTTGATAGATACATTGAATAGTTCTCAATTCAATTGACATATCAAGTTTCTGTCATCATTTCGATATCATATTCAACTTTAGTTTTAAGTCTTTCTGCCTTAAGCAAATCTCATTGTTCTCTATAAAAAGCTAATCTTTCTTCTAGTTCTTGTTTAATGAGTGGAATAATGTATTCAATTTTATCAAAAGTTGTAACTGTATGCTTTGCAGGGAATATTTCGATTTTTTGACGATGCTCATAGACTTCATTCGTGAAATAATTTCTTCTTGATATCTTATCAAGCTCATTTCAAAAAAAATCAAGTGTCCAAACTGTTTCTGAACTTGAAGGAAAAATCTCTATCACATCTCACATTATATGAAATGTTCATGGCTTAAAATCCGCTCATGCTCTTTTAAATTGAAGTTTTATAAGATCTCCTATTATATTTTCCATATCATATTTTTTTCAAACCTCAAATTCAGTCACCTGAGATAAATATTCTTCAACTTCTCAAATTGAATAAATACAACTTACAGAGGCAACGATTATAACATCTTTTCTTGTAAGTAAACTTTCAGTCGCAGCATGTCTAAGCCTGTCTATCTCTTCATTGATTGTCGCTTCTTTTTCTATATATGTATCTGTTTTTACGACATAAGCTTCCGGTTGGTAATAATCATAATAAGATACAAAGTAATGAACAGCATTTTCAGGAAAGAATTCCTTGAATTCTTGAGCTAATTGTGCAGCAAGCGTTTTATTATGAGCCATAACAAGGGCAGGTCTTCATGAATCAGCTATTATGTTTGCCATTGTAAAAGTCTTACCTGATCATGTTACTCACAAAATTGTCTGATATTTATTTCAAGTATTAAGACTTCTTTTGATTTCATCAATTGTATTTTGTTGATTTTCAATCGGTTTATAATTAGATTTAAGTTTGAATTGGGACATGTTTGATTTTTAATTTAACTAAATATGCAAAAATAATTCTGATAAGTTTAATGAAAAAACATCAAAAATCAAAATTAACTTTTTTTAGGGCTTAAAATTGCTTAAGTATGTATTTTTTGATTTTTCTTAAAAAAAATGTATAATTAACGGTTTTTTATTAATTAATATTTAATTTTTATGGAAAAATGAAATAAAATTAAAATTATTCAATCAGCAATAATTTTTTTCGTAGGTTTTTTGTTTGTTGATAATATAAGCGCAGATTCACTAATAAGTGAAACTGAGTTATCCAGCACACAAATTGCTGCACTAGGTCCAAGTTTAAGTGCTGGCTCTAGAAATAGGATTGATAATTATATCAATTCAGTCCCCATCGAAAGAAGATTAAATTACTTAAATAGAATTCTATCAAAAATAGATATTTTAATAAACAATATCGAAGCTTCAGAAACTTCTGAGCTCAAAAAAACTTATAAAGTGAAAATTCTTCTTGAAATCAAAGATATTATAAACAATAATATTGATGAGCTTGAAGATATGATTCCGGTTATTTCATTAAGCTGAAGTTGATATTCTAATTGAACTGCTTCAATTATATTGAATACAAATAGTTCATGAAAATGATATTATGTGGTTTTACCTAGCGGATCTTCTGCACCAAGTGTAAATCAAGTAAAATCATGAACTGATAGCTCTTGATAT
>CAYWJC010000141.1:0-18727 GCA_964458505.1 uncultured Candidatus Peribacteria bacterium
CACTGAATCAAGTCTTGATTTTTTTGCTTGTTGGGATTTTTAATTTTCAGAATAAGATTTCTTGAACTTGTTTTGCTGAATTGATATTAAATCTTTCTCAAACAACATCATAGATTTCTTCTTCTATTTTTTTAGCATCAGAATTGATTCTTTCTCAGATCTCTTTAAGTTTTTGGGGATCAATCGAAACTCATTCAAATTCCATTTTAGCTAATATCTCAAGCAAAGCTGATTCTAAACTAAAAACATAATCAAGTCAGTATAAAGAACTTAGATCTTTTTTAATTTCACTTGAATCCAAAAAAGAGAAATAGGATTTTTCTCATGATTGAACAGTTAAATCATCCGAAACAATATAATCATGTTTTTTGTCACAGTAAAATGAAAATAAAGGATTTTTATGATTTTGGGAATATATATAATCCTTTAATTTTATATCATACAATTTTATCATTTTTACATTTATAATTTATTAATTTTCATTTCAGATGTCATTGATTATCTTTTCGATTTCATCCATTGTTTCATCAATTTCTGTCGAATCAGCTCATGTTGATGATGTTCATGTTGCTATTCGTTCTGATGAACCGGATGAAATTATTGCAGATGTGGATGTTTTTTCAGTTTCATCAGATATAACACCTGTTGAAATTCTTCATGTAGAAGTTGGTTTATCTTTAGTTTCCTTTGAAATATCTTGAGTTCTATTGCATGAAATCAAAAAAATCGAACTAAAGATAATAAAAAACGCTATTGATTTTTTCATATGTTTTTTTTTAAAAAGTAAACTTATTTTAATTATAATTTTTTATAGTTATTTTTCAAAAAGTAAAAAAATATTTTTTTAACTTGACAAATAATTTTTTGTTAATATAAATTAGATAATTTATTTGCTTATATTAACTATATGGAACTATGTAGATTAAATGACAAAAGCAGATTATCAGATAGAGGAAACACTGATTGAGAGAATGAATCAGATTGAACATTGACTTTCAAAAACAATTATGATGATGAAACTAAAGAACTTTTATCAGAAGTTAAATCTGAATCATTATCGATTTTAGATAGAATATGAAACAAGGACACAAAAATTAGAGATGGTATTTATGCAATGAAAAAAGTGGTCATATCATCAAATATAATAAAAGAAACTATTTTTGAAAAAAAAATGCAATATTGAGATTATTTTTTAATAACACATAGCTTTACTTCTAAGGGTTATTATTTCTTTATGAACTATAACTGAAATCTTGAATGTTTTGAAGGAAATCTTATAGATCCAAATTTTGATAAAAGATTGAATGAACAGAGACTTTTAAAAAGGCAAATAGATTTTGAAGATTTTCCTGAAGATATTAAAAAAAATTTTAAAGAATTTATGTATGAAAGATATCAAAAATCAAGTCAGAGCTTAAAATAAAAATCTCCGCATGAAAACTCTACAAAAAGTGGAATGGATATAAAAAACCCATTCCCCCTTTTTTTTATTTTAAGCTCTCAAGCTAATTCAACTTCTTTTCAATTCATCAATGATTTTGTTTTGTATATCAAGAGCTACTTCATCAGTTATTGTTTTTTCAAAATCAAGAATCAAGATAGAAAATGTCACAGATTTCTTGTTTTCTCAGATTTTTTCGTTATTTCTATATATGTCTAAAATTTTAATATTTCTGATTAACGAACTTATTCATTTTATTTGTTCAGAAATATCTCAAATTGCAATCTTTTCATCCATCACAAAATTAAGTTCTCTATCGATTCAAGGGAACCTTGAAATTTCACTAAATTTTGAAGATGATTTAATATAATTTTCAAATAATATTTGAAAATTTATTTCAAAATAGATTATTTTACTGTCATCAAGATCAAAATTAGAAGCTACTATAGGATTAATATATCAGAATGTTATAAGCTTCTCGTCGTTTTCCAAGACAAATTGTCCTGATTTATTCGGGTGAAAATAAGGAAAATCTTCTAAATTTGTTTTCTGTGTTATAGTAAAGCTTATTCATGGAATAATTGTTTCCAAAAATCAAACCAATGATGATTTAATTTTATTAAAATCTTCATTATAAGAAATTCAAGCAACGCATAAATTTTCTAAAAATTCGTTATCATTCTTTTTATGAATTTTTCAAACTTCATAAAAAGAGAAATTATTTTCAATCTTTAAATTTTCAGCAACGTTATCAAGAATATTCGGAAGCATATTTCTCCTTAGGATAGTGAATTCTGAGTTGAAAGCATTTGCTATTTTAATGGAATCACTATGATTTGTTATTCAGATTTTCTCGTCTTTTATCTCATTCGAAAATGAATAATTATAAGATTCAAGAAATCATTTTGAATTAAAATAATCTTTGATCTTATCTTTCAGGTCTACAAGCTTATTTTTATTTTTGATTGTAAATTCTCCGGAAACGGGCACTTCTAGAACTTTTTCATATCAATAGATTCTTCAGATTTCCTCAGCAATATCTTCTTTTATTGAAATATCTTTTGTTGCTCTCCAAGAAGGAACTTGGGCAGTATAATCATTTCAATTTTTTTCAAAAACAAATCAAAGTGCATTTAATATTCTGTCGAATTCTTTTTCTGCAATCTGAGTTCAGATTTTTTTCTCGACAAATTCCCTACTGAAATCAACTTTGATATCGTTAACTTTTTCTTTATTTAAGTAAAAAGAACTACCTTCTATTTTATAGTCTTTTCATAAGAATTTCAAGAAATCTTCTGATCTGCTCAATGCTATTTCAGCAAGAAGAGGATCTAGAGATTTTTCATATCTTGTTGAAGAATCTGTTCTTATTGATAATCTTTGTGCTGTCAATCTTACAGAAACAGGATCAAAACAGGCTGATTCAATATATATATTTTTTGTAATTTCCGAAATTGCTGAATAGGCTCATCATATTATTCAAGCGATAGCCAAGACTTTTTTATCATCAGCGATAACGATATCAGATGATCTAAGTTCATATTTCTCTCCATTCAAGGCTTCTATTTCTTCTCAATCTTTTGCTTGTCTTACGCAGATATTTCATTCTATCTTATCTGAATCAAATGTATGCATTGGCTGACCAAGCTCTGTCATTATATAATTTGTCATATCTACCAAGTCAAACTTTGCATTTATTCATGATTTATGAAGCATATATGAAATCGCAAAAGGTGATTTTAAAGCCTGAACATTACTTACTTTATATAGATTATAGCTTAAAACCTTGTCAGATTCTATTCTAGTTCACAAAGTATTATTTCTGTTGCTTAAATTAGACTTATAAAAAGAATAATCCAAGTCAAATATTGCTCAGAATTCTCTTGCATTTCATGAAATACTGAATAGATCAGGTCTATTGGTGATGAATTTGTTATCTATTTCAAAAATAACATCTTTAAGTTTAACTTCAAATTTTTCTGAATTTATTCAAGGGATTTCAACACTCATTTCAAAAAAAGGTTTTCAGATTTGTTTTTCAAGGGTTTCTTCTCAAAATATTTCCTCCAGCTTTAAAATTCCTTCTGATCTTTCTTCTTGGAATCCTAATTCATCTGCACTACAAATCATTCAATTACTTTCTTGTCATCTTAGTTTTGTTGATTTTATTTCGAATCATTCTCATAGAACAGATCAAACAGTCGCTACAGGAACATATTTAGCAGATAGAACATTCGGCGCTCAGCAGACAATTTGAGTTTTTCAAAGATTTCAAAGATCAACTTGAACAACATTCAAATGATCAGAATCTGGATGAGGTTTTGCTTCTAAAATCTTTCAAACCACAACTTTATCTTCTTTTCAGAAATATTCTATTCATTCAATCTCAGCAGTATATATGGAATATTTATGTGCAAGGCTTTTAGGTCAAAGGTTAATTGTGGTATCTTTTATATCACAAAATGAAGATATCCAATTAAGAGAAATTTTCATAAAATCTAAATTATTGATTAATCGTGAAAGATTATATAAAAAAAATTAAAATATCAAAAAATAAGAAATTTTTTTGTAGTTTGGAAAAATATCGTATAATAAAACCAATAATCAAAATAATCATATTTATCTATGAAAAAAATATTATTTTCATTCTTAGGATTTTTTTTAGTTAATATTGCAAAAGCTGAAGAAACATATCTTTGAATAGATTCAGAAAAGCTTAGAAAATGAGATATAACCATAAATGATATTCCAAAAATAATAAATTCATTAACAAGCTTTCTTTTATGACTTTCGGCTATGATTTCGATGGTAATGATAATTGTTTGAGCATATAAGATGGCAATTTGATCGCTTTCAGCTGATAATAAGAAATGAAAAGAGACTATACAAATGTGATTGACTGGACTTGTAGTCTCACTTTCTGCTTGGTTTATTATAAATGTAATTATTTCTAATCTATAAAAAAATGTTTTCTTGGAATTTTCAATCTAAAAAAGATAAAAGCTCATCATGGTATACAATAGCCATAATCATTTGATTAGCTCTTATAATCTGGTGATTTATCATGGGACTTTATATAATGAGCATTGTAATATTTATTTTTGCATGAGTTTATATTTTGATTGAGAATAATTCTCCAGAAATAATAGATATTGAAATAAATGAAAATTGAATAAACGTCTGAGAAACATTCTATGATTTTCCTAAAATTGAAACGTTTTCAATCATCTATAATAAAAATATTCCTGCTTTTTTGAGATTAAAATTAAGAACAAGATGATTTAAAATACTTGATATACCCTTTGATAAAAGTTTGAATGTGGCGAGTTTAAGAGCATTTTTGCTTGATTATTTGAATGAAGATGAAAAATGAGAAATAAATACAATGGATAGATTAATAGATTATTTAAAGTTATAAACAAAAAGAGTTGATTATGATCAACTCTTTTTGTTTATTTTCTCCTTACCTTAAAAAAATCATCTTCAGTTTTCTTATACCATTTAAAGGATAATGGGTATCATTTTGAAGATAAATCCCAAGTTACATCGTAGTAGTCATTTCAAACTTTATTCCAAGCGTGACTTATCCAGTTGGAATTTCAGACATTCGCTTCTCATGTTTCAATTACAGTATCCTCAATTCATGCAAAATAAAGCATATAAAAAAACAAATGAGCATATCAGTCACAAACAGCAATTTTATTTTTGAAAGCTCATATTCAAGAAAATACCTCAGAATCAACATTATCTTGAAAATAATCTTTGCTATATTTTCAGTCTATGTAATCCTGACTAAAGCTATCATATTTTATATTTCAAGTTATCCAAGAATAAATGGATGAGATTTTTTCATCTTTTGATTGACTGTCTGAAACAAGTGATAATGTTATATTTTTGATATAATTTAAATATAGTTCAATGTCATCATCTTTGTAATTATATATATCCCCTCAAATATATTCCAAAAACCTATCCTTATTCCCTATTCAATCAAGCAAACTTGAATCAAATAATTTCCTTTTTTCATATTCTAAGACCAATTGATAGGTTCAATTTTTATCTATTAATAAATAATTTTGTAAATTGGCATCCTTAGATGGAAATTGACTTAAATATATTCCATCAGAAGGAACCTGAAAATATTTATATTTATAAAGTAAATAAGCTTGATATTCATTTTCGTTCTTGTCAAAAAATACAGGATTATCTCATTTCCCGAAAAATTTGACTTTGCTTTTAAGATCATCAATGTTAAGCTTTTTTTCTGTTGCAAATCATCATTTTGAAATATAATATTTATCAGATTTCTTGTATAATATTTCATTCCCAATAGTTGGAATTGAAATATAAACTTCAGCAGGATTATTAAAATCAACAGGATAATATTTTTCAAAATCCAAAGCAAATTTACTTCAATTTTCTATATACTCATATTTATCATTAACTTCTCTGTACTCTTTGGTTTTTGATTTGATTTGTGATAAATAATCTGTTTTGTTATCAATGGTATTTGAAATATTTACAACAGGGGTACTTGTTTGCTTGTCGAATGTTTGAATCTTATAAAAAAGATAATAATAAATTTCTTTTTTATTTTGTTTTAATGAATTCGGATTTACTTTTTTTAGTGCTTTTGTATATTTTTCAGCAATTTGAGAAGATTTGATTTTCTTTGAAACAAAAATATCAACTTTACTTTTTGAAATTGAGCTTATACTTAGCGATGATCAATTAAGATTATATTCATATGCGAATGCATTTTGACTTATTCAAATGATTCAAAAGAATAATATGATGAATATTTGTATTTTTTTAAGGTATTGCATAGGAATGTTTTTTATAAATATCTTACAAATATTAATTTAAATTTTTTTAAAATCAAATCATAAAATTAAGATGTATTTATATAAATAATTGAAAAACTCTAAAAAATAATATAATAGTAAGATAAAATTTATAAAAAATTATGAATATTCTTAGTCAATTTTTCATATATCCCGAATTCTTTTTTTTACTTATATTAATTCCGATATTTATATATTTTGAGCTTAAGAAAAAAAAATATTTCATCAGATGGAAAAATACGGATTTACTTAAAAGAATTTATAGTAAGCCTAATTTTATCGGAATAATCAATTTTACACTGAAAATAGGTATAATTTTTATATTTATAGCTATCATTGCATGACCTTGATCTTACAATGTCCAAAAAGAAGAATCAAAAAATTGAATAGATATAGTACTCATATTGGATATATCAAAATCAATGTTAGCTGAAGATATCAAGCCAAGCAGGATTGAGGTTGCAAAAAAAATAATAATTGATTTTATTTCAAAATTTCAACAAGATAGGATTTGAATGACAATATTTGCCTGAAAACCTTTTGTTTCAATTCCTTTAACATTTGATTATTCAGCAATAAAAACTATCGTAAAATCTTTGACAACCGACACAATCAATCAAAATGTACCATGATTAAGCTGAACAGCAATTTGAGATTGAATAATCTTAGCGAGTGATAGTTTGACTAAAGCTGGCTCAGGCAAAAATAGAAGTAAAGTCATAATACTAGTAACGGATTGAGAGGCAAATATGTGAATCGATCCAAAATTAGCTTCGAAATACGCTGCAGATAAAAACATAAAGATATATGCGGTTTGAATTTGAGATATAAATTGAACTGAGCTTTATATTACAGATGAATTCTGAAACAAACAATATTTTCTTGATAATACATGAAAACCGATAAATGCGACTCTTGACATCAAAACACTTGATTTCATAACTAAAACAACTTGATGAAAATATTATCTTGCAAATAATGAGGAATCTTTAAAAGATATTTTCACAGATCTTTGAAATCTGAATAAAACAGAAATCAAAGATAAAATAGTAAGAAATTTTGATTATGATATTGAGGAATATCTGAATGTTTTAGTTTTATTGTTGATACTTCTTTTGATATTAAATATTAAATATAAATTTGAATAAATGGAGATCATCAATTTTAAATTATTTTTAGCTATAGCTTCCATAATGCTATCATTATGGCTTTTTTACATAAATTTTAAATGATTGAAATTGAATGTCTATTCTTATAACTATGTAATTTCAAGAAAAAACCAAATAATAAAATTAGTTTTATATATGTTTTCAATTGTTTTATTGCTCATGGTCTTTATGTGAATTGAATTGTGATATTATGGATATAATAAATCTTCCGTATCTTCGAATATAATATTTACCTTGGATGTTTCAAAAAGCATGGATACTATTGACATTATTTTTGAAAATAAACCATATAGCAGACTTGAATATTCAAAAAATATAATAAAAGACTATATTAGAAAAAATCCACAAAATTCTTATTCTCTTATTATTTTTGCTTGAGAATGACAAATAATTTCTCCCTTAACAAACGATATTGATATCTTTCTGACATTTCTTGAAAATATCAATTCCAATACTATTTCAAAGTGATGATCCAATTTTAATAAAGTTATTGACATCATTAATAACAATATATGAAAAAATGAACAGAAGAATGCTATATTTTTAAGTGATTGATGAGATTCTGAAGACAAAATAAATCTTCCATTACTTAATTTCAATGAAAATAATACAAAAATATTTACCATTTGAATCTGAAGCGCCAAGTGAGACAGAATTCCCATTTGAAAAGATTTCACATGAAAAAGAACCTATAAAAAATATAACTGAGAGTATATTATAACAAAATTAAATGATTCAAATCTTAGAGAATTATCGAATGCGTGAAATTGAATTTATATAGATTGACTTGATAAGAAAAATTTAAATAAATTAGACAAAAAAATGATCAATTCATCTGAAAATGAATTACAAAATATAAAAGAGAACAATAATAGATATGTGATATTATTTTCTTTTGTATTGCTAATTTCTTGATACTTAATACCTTACAGATATTTGAAATGAGAAAAATAAAATACATTGTTTATATTCTGATATTGTCGATTTTAGTCAGTATCTCTTTTAATTTCTGAAAATTTTTGGAAAGCTTCTTTATTTTGGCATGAAATATTGAGTATAAATTTAACAATTTTGATAATTCATTATCTTTATATAATAAGGATTTGAAATTATCAGACATAAGATATTATAATAAAGGTAATGCTTTTTATAAAAAATGAGATTATTTAAATTCAATATTAGAATATTCAAAAATTAATTCATCGACTTGAGAACTAGGATTCTATAAGATGCATAATTTGTGAAATTCATACTACAGACTTTGAGAGAAAGAAAAAAATGATGAAAAAAAGAACCTGTTATGGATGAATTCAATTTATTCATATAAAGAAGCACTAGATATAAAAATTCAAAAAGATAAAGATGAGACAATGCAGAATTATTTATTTGTATTAAATAAAATCAAAAAGCAGGAAGAAAAAAATAAGCAAAACCCGAATAAGGAAAATTGAGAAAAAGAAAAATCCAACCCAGATAAAAGCGAAAGTTCATGACCATGATGAAAAATTTGGACTAATCAATCTCCATGATTCGTGAATTTCTGAGATCAAAAAGAAATATGACTTACTGAAAATGAAGCAAAAGAACTAGAGAAATACTCCAAGGAATTAAAAGATTTCCAAAAAGAAAACCAAAATTTAATTCAGAATGAAACAAAAAAACCTGACACAATTCAGGATGTCATAGGTAAATTCTTTTGATGAAATCCGCAATTCAGCGATATGATATCGAATGGGACTTGAAAAGATTGGTAGTTAATTCTTTTTATAAAGATATATCCTTTCTTTTCATTCTGAATTTTTTAAGGTTTCAAATGGTAAATGTTTTTTGAATTTAAATGTATTTGAAATAACTATTGTATCACTGCCTATTTGAGAAAATAATTTTTCTTCGATTTCTTCCATTAAATTGGTTAATAAATATGTATAAACATAATCAAATTGAGATAAATCAGCTTTCAAAAAATTCTTATTGAAAAGCTGTATTTTTTTATAACCTCAAAGCTTATTAATAATTTTTCAAAAAGTCACAGCATATGAATTTATGTCATATCAGACAATTAAAGATAATTTGAATTGTCTCTCCATCAACCTTAAAACTTTTCAATCTCAACATCATAGATCAATAAATTTTTTTCATGGACTTAATTTCAACTGATTTTTGAGTATATTTAAATCAGCGTTGTAAGTTGGAACATATGGAACTCATTTTCAAAATATTATCGATACAAACCCGCTAAGAAAAAAATAATAGACTATACAGATAATTATAAAGTAAATTCATAGTGCTAAATATAGCATAAGATTCAGTTATTTTTAAAATTTAAATAGATTATAATTAAAATTGTTGATATGTGAAATAAAAACATTTGAACAATTGCTAATTGTATTTAATATATTTTTTTTAAAAAAAGAAAATGTTAAGTACAAAAGAAGCCAAAAATTCACAATATGATAAAGAGGATAGAAATATTGCAATTAATTCTGTTTTAAACAGATTCAACAGATCACTTGTTGTTGCTTGCTCTGTTTTGCTGTTTAATTGATGAGCAGTTGAATGAAAATATGACAATGAAATTAAAACAGAAGAAAAAGAAAATTATATCAAAGTATTAAAAAAGAATACACATTCTTATATAGAGATAGATCAAAATTGAGAATTTATCATTGATTGAGAAATTTACCTGCTAAAATGTAATAATTACTACACTATCAATTTCAATGATCAGATAGAATCATATCTTGCTATTGATGGATTATCAAATGGTATAGTTTTTAAAAAATGAGAGAATTACCATATTTCCTTGAATTTCAAAATAGAAAAGAGTTTAAAGATTGATGATCTTAAAAAAATAACAAAAGACTTTGTTGAAATCGATGATAAAAAAATATTTTTCAGAAACTGAAACTACTATAAATTGAAAATATCTGAATCATATTATCTTGAGTCAAGCAAATCTTTAAATCTAATAGTAGAAAATATTAACCCTAACAAAGAGGTATTATTTAAAAGATGAGATAAATTCTACATTTCATCTTGATGATTTGAAATTGAAGAAAAAATTGATATAGAGGTTTTAAAAAGAAAAGCAAAGATAACTTTGTATTCTCATGATAATTATCATTTTAAAGATTGAAACTGTTATTATATTGATTTAGAGTGATATGAATGTTATCCAATTGAAGATTGAATGTTTTTAAGCAGCTATCCAGAATTGTCGATAGGAAAATCAGTGCTTCTTATAAAAGATTGAAAAAATTATCTCTATGGAAAATATAATGAAATCTATTTATTTAAGGAAAATTTTCTTGATTGAATCAAAAATAAAGATATTTTTATGAAGTATTTATTACAAGATTTAAAAATATATAAAAATGATGATTTCATTAAAATTTTGTCAGAAATAAAAGATTTAAGCATGAAATTATCAAATGAAAAGAAAAACAGTGAAGAAAAAATATTGGAAATATACAATTACATGGTGCAAAACATAAATTATGATATTTTTACGTACGACCACTTTATAAACAAAAAGTACAGCGAAGAATATTTCAAGGAAAACGTAAAATCTGAAGTTTATTCTTGAATATGAACATATAAAAACAAGAATTGAGTCTGTAGTTGAATTTCTGGATTATTTTTCTACATGACATCTTTTGTTTGAATTGAAGATTTGGAAATTGAAAATTGAATCGTTCATAATGGAATAGATTGATGAAAACATGCTTGGAATCGTATTGGAGAAGAATACTATGATGTAACATGGCACATTTCTTCAAAATGAACATTAAAATTCTACAAATACAAAAAAGAGGACTTTTTTAAAAATAGACAATTAGATTTAAGCTAACAATTAGATTTAAGCTAACAATTATATTACCCTAAACCATAGGAAAGAAATCAAAATCAATGAGATAAGTAATATTAAAACAAGAAAAATATTAATATTATTACTAATCTTAACTTTTGACTCTAATTTATTTATATTTGAATTCAACTCATTTTTTTCTTCTTCAACTTTTGAACTTGAACTTTCAAGAAGAAAGGTTGCTTTTTTGTATTCTATAAGAGAAATGGAATTTTTTAATTCTGCTTCAGTATTTCAAAGCCTATATGATAAATCTTGTATTATTTCGTCTTTCTTTTGAATTATAATCTTAGATTCACTGTAAAGATCCTTATAATTAGTTCAAATGTCAGTTTTCACAAAAGTGTTATCTAATTCTTTTGAATTTATGATTTCATATTCCTCCTGAATTCATCAATTTTTCAAAATTTCAACATCTGTATTATGCAAAAAAACCTTTTTTCAAACCTTCTTGCTTCTTAATTTTCATGATCTGATATATCTGTCAATTGTTCTTGTAGACATATTTAGTACTTTTGCGCCTTGTTCCCTATCGATTGAATACATTTTAAAAACATAAAAAATAATGATGGGATATTAATGATTTTTTAAAAATATTCAATTAAATATAAAAAGACTATTTTAAAAAATAGTCTTTTTATTGATTAAATGATTAAATAAACGCGATTACACGGTTGTTTATTTTTTTTATATATCTAAATTAGATACATTTTTTGCTCTGGATTGAATAAATCTTCTTCTTGGTCAAACCTCTTCTCACATAAGAATTTTAAAGATTTCATCAGCCTTTTCAGCATCAGTAATTCAAACTCTGTACATTTTTCTTACATTCGGATCCATTGTTGTTTCCCAAAGTTGCTCAGGATTCATTTCTCAGAGACCTTTATATCTTTGAATTCATTCTGAGGTCACTCAAAATTCTTTTAATATTTGTTCTTTTTCTTCATCAGAATATACATACCACGTTTGTTTTCATTTTGATAGTTTATATAATGGCGGTTGCGCTATGAAGATATTTCCATTATATATCAAATCCTTCAAATATCTATAGAAGAATGTCAAAAGCAAAGTTCTTATATGAGCTCCATCAACATCAGCATCAGTCATTATAACTATTCTGTGATATCTTAATTTATTCAAATCAAATGTATCTCATATTGAAGTACCGATAGCAATAATAAGATTTTTTATTTCTTGGTTTGCAAATATTTTATCCAAACGGGCTTGTTCAGTATTCAATATTTTACCTTTCAAAGGAAGAATAGCTTGAGTTTCTCTGTCTCTTCATTGTTTTGCTGATCATCCCGCAGAATCTCACTCAACTATATACAATTCTGATTTTGCTGGGTCTTTACTTGAACAATCTGCTAATTTTCATGGCAATGTCATTCATTCCAAAGCTCATTTTCTGATTATTGTATCTCTAGCGTTTCTTGCAGCAAGTCTTGCGCGTGATGCTAATAAACTTTTTTCAATGATAAGCTTTGCTGTTTTTGGATTTTCTTCAAAGAATTCATAAAGTCTTTCTCAAACAAGCTTATCAACAATTCATCTAACTTCACTATTTCATAATTTAGATTTTGTTTGTCATTCAAATTGAGGCTCAGGAACCTTGACACTTATCACTGCTGTCATTCATTCTATAACATCTTCATTAGTTAAATTAGTATCTTTCTCTTTCAATATTTCATTTGCTCTTGCATATTTGTTAATCGTTCTTGTAAGAGCTGTCCTGAATCAAACCAAATGAGTACCTCATTCTGGTGTATTGATGTTATTTACAAAAGTTACTATTTTATCAGTATAATCATCTTTTTTATATTGCATTGCAATTTCGACAGCAACAGTATCTATTGTTTTATCAAGATAAAAAATATCACCGAGCTCATCATAAGATTTATTTAAAAATCTAACATATGATTTAACTCATCATTCAAAATAAAATCTGAATCTATTTCAATCTCTTTCATCAATAAGAGTCATCTCAATTCATTTTGTAAGATAAGCTTGTTGTCTTAATCTTAAAAGAACAGTTTTATAATCAAAATCAAGAACACTAAACATTTCAGGATCAGGATAAAATTTAATCGTGGTTCATGTTCTGTCAGTTTTTCAAATTGGTTTAATTTCATCAGTTGGCACTCATCTTACATATTCTTGATAATAAATTTTTCAGTCTTTATGAACATAGGCTTCAAGTTTTGAAGAAAGCGCATTAACAACAGATGCTCAAACTCAATGAAGTCAACCAGACACTTTATATCAACTTTCTTCTCATCAGAATTTTCACCCAGCATGTAAAACAGTCAAAACTGTTTCTAATGTTGATTTTCATGTTTTTGGATGGACATCAACCGGAATTCATCTTCATTCATCAATAACTTCCATTGATCAATCTTTTCAGATTCTTAAATTGATAGTTTTTCAATAACCAGCCATTGCTTCATCGATTGAATTGTCGACAATTTCCCAAATCAAATGATGTAATCATCTTTCATCTGTTGATCAGATATACATTCATGGTCTTTTTCTGACGGGTTCAAGTCATTCTAATATTTGAATATTCGATGCGTCATAAGAGTCTTCTTTTTTTGGGGCAGTCATAAATATTTCATTAAAAAAACAAAATAATAAAACAATATGAATATTGCTTTAAATATACTTGGATATTACTTATTTTTTGGCGAATGTAAAATGATTTTTTGATTAAATATAGATTATATTTCAAAAAAATTCTCTAAAGTTTGGTTTTCAATTCAATTAAAAAAATCAAATATTTGTTTTTCGATATTATTTAAATTTTTTGTGAATTTACCTCAAATTCTAATATAATTTCATTCTTCATTATAACTTACGTTCATTGGAATAAGTTTAGTCTTTACATCGAAGTCTTCATTTTCAATAATAAAAATTAAAGGAACTTTGGATTCTTGGATTTCTTGTATTGCTCAACTGATTCACTCTGTATTTCTAATAAGAATTCAGGCTCAGCTTTTACTGATATCATTTAAAACACCATCAATTCAATTTATTTTTACTTTGATAGGTCATCAATTATTCAATGAATTATTCAGAGCATTACCTAAAGGCAAAAGATTTATTCTTCTTGTTTGTCTTTGTATTATTGTTTTTTTTGAAAATTTGTTTACTTTAAATTTTATTTCATTTAAAGAAATAAATTCAAACGCACCATATATGATTCATTCACTAATAAAAATTGTTGCCATATGACTACAGCTTATAATCGAACTAGATATATTATTATCAATATCAAAATACAGATTTCATTTTTCAATATCCGAAGATACTAAAGTCAATCAATTCAGTTCGTAACCTATTCAATGAGAAATTATTGAGATCTTTAGGTTAGGATTATTTTTTAAAGTATCAAAAATTTCAGTTAATTCTATATTTTGGCATATATTTATCATATTTTTATTTTTTGTTTTTATTTATTTTATTTTACATTTAAAAAATACTATTAATAAAATAGTATTTTTTTAAGAAAAAGTCAAGTATTTAAGTTAAATAATTTATTTTTCATGTAGATTTGATCAAGCATCCTCTGAAATTCATTTCAAAATTTCCAATTCATCTTGATTTAAAAGTTTTTTTATTTGAATTATTAATTCAATTGTTTTCATATCACTATCCATGTTTGCTTGATTGTAATCAATTATGAGATTCATTATCATATCTTCATTTAAATTATCTCATCATTTTTCATTTCTTTCTTCCAATCTCTTCATTAAAGAATCTAAATCATCATAGTAATCCTTAATTTCAGGAAAAACCAAATTTCAATCCTCTTGAGGAAAATGAAATTCATCTCAATACTCAACTTCTCAATCTAAAACACTTTTTACACCAGTAGAACCTATTTTCACCAATTCATCTGCTTTTCATTCAATCAATCAAAAAAATTTTCGATAAGCACAAAGATAAGTATGTGTCATATTTTCATCAAATCATTGTTTCATATTTTTATTTAAAATCCGAACTGACAACAGTTCTCAGTTTTTTAAATTCGTCAATTCATTAAAGAAAAAATTATCAAAAACTTCTGATTGTCATAATTCATCTCTAAAATCCTTTTTTAAGCTTGATATTATTAAAATAAGATCATTTATGATCTCTTGATATTTGCTTCAGAAAATCTTTAATTCATGAAATAGAAAAGTGTTTTTTTGAGATTCTGACATTTTTAAAGTCAATTCATAAATATTATTCAAAAGTTTTACAATAGAATCCTTGAATTCAGGAGTTATTTCAAATTTCTCGGTTGTTTTTAATATTTCTGACATAATAAAAAATTAGCAAGTATTTTTTATAAAATACTTGCTAATTCATTTTTGTCAAAAAATATTTCATTAAAAGAAGTCCTTTAAAGTTATGATTTCCAATGCCGGTATTTCTTTATCATCTTTTTGGATATCAGTGATTACGATAACTTTGCTATCTTTGGATAATTTATTGCTATTGAGTAAAAATTCAATTGAATGCATAACATTTTCTTTTTGGATATTTGACCAATTTTCAAGCATGAATGCTCTTATTCAAAATAAAATGTTCATGTATTTTAATGAATGTTCATTTCCTGTAAAAGCGAATACATCCTTACTTGGTCTATAAGCTCAAGCAAGACGAGCCAAAAGTCATGTTTTAGTAAAAATAAGAATCGCGTCAACATTCATTTCATCTGCCATAAATAATGCACTTCTTATTAATTGCTTTTTTTCAATATCCCTATCATTTAATCAATCATTTTTAAAGTCCTGATGTTTGTATGTCATTTGTTTTTCAGCTTCCACGATAACATTTTTCATCATTGTAACAGCCTCAATAGGATATTTTCATATTGCTGTTTCACCTGAAAGCATAAGACAATCAGCTTTTTGCATTACAGAATTGAAAATATCTGATATCTCGGCTCTTGTTGGAAAAGGGTTTTCCATCATTGATTCTATAAGTTGAGTTGCGACGATAACGAATTTTCAAGATTCCAAACATTTTTTAACCATCTGTCTTTGATAAACAGGAAGAGATTCAATAGGCACTTCTATTCACAAGTCTCATCTAGCTACCATTATTCAATCAGAAACCTCTATGATTTCATCCAAATTATCTATTCATTCTTGATTTTCTATTTTTGAAATAATTTTTATATGTGATCAATTATTGTCATTTAGAAATTTTCTAAGCTCCATTACATTATCTTTACTTCTGACAAAACTTTGTGCTATGAAATCAAAATCATTTTCTATTCAAAAAAGTACATCCTGCTTATCTTTATCGGTTATTCAAGGTAATCTAAGACTTTTCCCAGGAAGATTTATATGTCTTCTTGATCAAATAAGACAATCGGAACCTGCTTCAACAGTTATGAAATCTTTATTCTTCTTTATAACACTTACCCTTAATAATCAAGAATCTATTTCGATATCATCACCTATTTCCAAATCTTCAATCAAATATTCATAATCACAAAACAAAGAATTTTCTTTATTTTTAACTTTTTCCAAATCAACATAAATATCAAATAAATCTCACTTTTTGAATAAAATCTTTTCTCAAAGATCTCCTGTTCTAATTTCTGGTCATTTTGTATCAAGCAAACAACTTAACTTTGTTTTTCATCCGGCATTCAACCTATCTATCTTATTTTTGTTTTCTTTTGCATTATCATAAACTGCATGGGAAAAATTAAATCTGATGATATTTATTCAGGCTTCAAATAAAGCTACCAATTTTTCTTCACTTTGCGAAGCTGGTCATAAAGTTGCTATTATTTTAGTTTTTTTCATTCTAGATATGTTTACGGATTAAAGAAATTGTATTTTATATAAGTTTTTTTGAATGCAAATTTTTTTTTATTTTTCCGATAACATACAATATATTTATAAAAAACATAACTTCAATGTCAATTCAAAGTAATTATTTTTAATTGATTTTAAGTTTAAATTAAATATTATAAACAATATTATAAATAAAGCTAAAATATTATGGCAATAAGAAAAAAATATTGAAGTGCTGTTAATTTCTATGTTACTGAATGACAAAAGAAAAAAATCGAATATATCTTAGAGCAAAAATGACAGAATCTTACAGATTTTTTAAGATGACATATCCAGACTACAATAGAAAAATATGAGGATAAAAATTGAGTTATAAACATTTATCAGACATATATAGCTTAAGAATAAATGAGATCTCTAGCTAACTCTCTGTCATTCCGAGCGAAGCGTGGAATCCCTTTGTTGATAAGACAATTTAGCTAACTAACTATCAAGGGATTTCTCCACTACGGTCGAAATGACAGAGGAGGAGTGGTTAAAATGACAGATAGTTGGTGGCCGAAATAATCAGAAGTAACTGACTTATTGTCTTCTGAACTAGTTTCAGGATCCAATAATAAAATAACAAGTTAATGAATTCTGAAATAAATTCAGAATAACTAATGATTCTTTTCAAAAGAAATGACGAAAACTATAATTTCTTGTACATACATCTATATTTTCAACCTTTTATATAATCCCTTCTTTCGTAATATTCCTGAAGCTTTAAATCTTCGTCATTTACAAAAAAAGCAACTTCATCAACACTTTCATCTCTTAATTGGTCTTCGGCCTTTTTCATAAGCATTGATCAGATGCCTTGATTCCTAAAGTTTTCTTTAATAGCAAGTCTAAATAAAAAGCAAGTCCATTCATCTTTTATAATTAACTGACATCCTACCACTTCATTATCCGATTCTTCAACAAGAATGCTGGTCGGATCTTTTTCTATTTTCGCTTTCCAATGACTCCTGCTATCCCAAACTTCATCAAAATGTCCTCAAGACTGGAGAATATTTTTTATTTCTTCGTAATCCGAATCTTTATAATACCTGATATTCATAATGCACTTTTTCAAAATTTAAATCTCTATTTCTAATTCATTGTCATCTGTAATATTATCCAAGACAAAATTTAGGATATATATTCAATTTTCGATGATCTCATTTATTCAAGATAAATTATCTTTATCATAAATGGCATTAATTACATAGAATCTTTCAGAAATTCACATTTTTTTTGCTTCGTTTAAGATAAAATAACTATATTTATCATAAATATCCGCTTCATAAGCTATTTTAACTTTATCCTTAAGTTCAGGAGTTAAATCTTTTTCACCACTTACACAAATTCATCCGATACTAAGTCAGAATTTTTCAAAATCATAATCATTTTGCAGACTATAATTTTCTATAAAAATAGGATTTTTTAGAAAACTGTCTATATTATCTTTATAAAATTGTGTCTCTTCAATTTTTTCATTAAGTTCAAAAAACGTATTCGGTAAAATAATATCTCATATGATATGTTCACTGCTTACTGTTTCAGATAATCAAAAATAAAAGATATTT
>CAYWJC010000142.1:0-7139 GCA_964458505.1 uncultured Candidatus Peribacteria bacterium
ATCTGATAGCATAAGTACGCAAAAGATTGATGGAAACTGAAATAATGTGGCGAATATGGTTCTTTTTAATAATGCTGTAAAGAATAAGAGTTTTTCTGAAGCCGAAATAAATAAGCTGAAAAGAAGTCAGTTTTATAAAGATAACGCACTGGCAATGTATGCAGAGGCAAAGAACGTTTTTTCCAAAGATAAAAAAGTGATACTTGAATACAGATTCTCAAAAGCAGATTTAACTAAACAGAGCTTCAATTACGATACGATTATTTTACCTGACATTTGCAAAAAGAATTCTTACAGTGATGAGTTGGTAAAGAATTATGAGGAAGTTATTTGCAAGGAAGAAATAGTATATGATTGAAAATAATTTGATTTCAGTAGAAGAGGCAGAAAGTTGGTTTCTGAATTTGAAAATCGTTCATCCGAAGAAGTCGAACGGATTATTATGCTGCTTTATGAATTCTGAATAATATGTACAATATGCTAGAAGAAGATGAAAAAAGCAAAAGACTCCATTAAATGAGAATAAAAATCTTTTAATCCAATATAAAACCCCTGTTTATTTTAGATTTAACAGGGGTTTTGAGCAATTTTAGTAATTAAGGTAACAAAATTAAATATAACTAGCCTTGGGGAAATAATAAAAATTAATTCAATAGTCGAAATTTACTCGGTTTGTTGTAGATATTTACATAGAATCTTTTACTTTTTGCGACACAATAACCATTTGATATTGCAAAACATTGAATCCAATGCTTTCACTTATAACGTGCCGATTCGTGATTCTCAAAATTATTTGTGCTCTCGGATTTAAGATTTCTTCATTTAAAAAATTCACCTCTTAATCAATTACTTCTTTTTGCCTCATCTCAAGTATTCACAACTTGCCATCTGATTTCACTTCACCTTATTAACATAGAAGGCTTATTAATAACGAACTTTAGATTCTGTCATTCAATTACTGGAGTTCAGGACTTTGTTTCAAACGGTTTTCAGATACCCGTAACTTCAGCGGTAATTTCTATTTCCTCTCTAAGAATCTCAAAAATGCCCTCATCCTCAAGTTTCTGTATATAATTAAGCTGTCACAAAGCCAAAGAAAGCACTTTGTCTTCAGTTTCATCGGACAATTCTCCAAAGGAATCTCAAAATATTTTTCGCCACTTTATTATACTAGCGTCATTATCCTCCTCCTCATAAGCATCATTAGTTTTTTTACTTAATTCGATTATTTGTGTTCTGAAATTTGAGTATTCTTCTTGAGTTAAATTTCTTCACAGATTTTCACTAGGCAATACTGGGTTCTCTAAAATGTCTTGCTCTAAAATATATCTTGGACTTAGATAATTAGCTAACCTATTTACCAGTAATTTAAAACTGGAAGGCAGGTCAACATAAATGTCTCACTCTTCAGAAACTTGCTTTGCAATTAAAGTAGTTAACAATACTGATTTTATATCAAATTCTGCTTGATAATCCCGGACAAATTTAAGTAATCTTACTACCTTCTTTAAATGTCACCCTGTTATAGAATTCTTTGCATTAAACCATTCTTCATATCATTCTCAGTCCGTCACCTCTTTTATGTTTTCCTTCTTGTTTAAAATAAAGTAGTCATCTCAGTCTATTAAACAAGGCACAACATCAACGTGAGAATCTCATTCATAATCAATAACAACACATCTTGTAGATTTCTTAACCTTTTCTCAATATACTCAAGAGTCAAGAAATTGCCTTTCCAATTTAGTGATATAGTCTTTTGGTTCCCATCATTCAAATTTATTAAGCATAACTAAAATATCTATATCAAAATCACCTTCAACAGGCTTTATTATAGTTTTATGTCTATATGAACCCTGGGTAATTATGTCAACAATATTATCCTTGAACACATCGTTAGACTTAAGGAAACTGGAAATACCTGAAATATGTTCTTTAGCGGTGTCAAGTCTAGATTTGTTGATGTTGACCTGAGATGACAAGAAGTCATCGAATGTTTGCAATAGTTTCATCTGATAGATATTAAAAATTATTTCTTTTATTTAAGTGGCACATAACCTCATAGATTCATTCGGAATTTTTGTCATAGACTAAAAGTTCTGGTCAATTAGGATGAATATACTGTCAAGCAATGAAAGCAAATGGTGATGGCGTTGTGAGTACAAGGTGAATTCTTGTATTTTCTCAGAAAGTGTTTTCTATTTCTCTGACTATATCCCTATATGCAATAGTGAATGCTGATAATAATTGCTTGTACACTAAATAGCTTTTTATATCAACTAAGTTCTTAGCAATAAGTTCAAGTCTATATCTGCTTAGGTTTTCATAATTCGAAACTATTCAGGCTCAAGTTATATTAGATGTAATGCTTAACTCAAGCACAACATCAGTGTTTATTCATTCTTCCCTTATGTTTTTTGAACTTACCAACTCATAATCTCTGTTATGGAAATATAAAGAAAAGGGGTATGTCCACTTCCATCGCCATTTATTGCGTTTATCTATCCTGAGCTTATGGAACAAAGAGATAGGTTTATAATCTTGAAGTCTATGTCAAATACAAACCAAGATTGGCATATGAGCAAATAAAAATAAGGAAAGCCTGTTCTCTGATTTAATTAAATCACTTATTTTAGATTCATTTCGTGCCAAAAAACTAGATACATACTCTGAATCGTACATAGTAGATGTTGATATTTCGCCAATGTCTAATATCCGATTTTGTTTATTAAAAAATCAAAGAGCATTGTCAATTTCATATGAATTTGGGAATGCAGACTTAGTTATAATCAAACCTACATCAGTTTTTTTAACGTACAGTGACCTTATTAAGTAAGCCAGTAAAGCAGTTCAAAAGAACGTAAGTAGAGATATGACGTCTGAAATCCTTCAAAGCCAACCCCAAGCATCTATTCATCAACTTTCGATTGTCATAGTTCTATCAAAGTATGTTGCTAGGGTCATTTCAATGGGAATCTTTCCTTGAAATTAATCAATCTTTATTTTGGATTATAAATTCTGTTCACATCTTTTTAGATAACGCCCTTCAGAATTCCTCTGCCTCCTTTTTCGTTTCAAAGATTTTTGTTGCCCTTTCTGCATTTTCGTGGTGAACCTTCCATTCGCCTTCGCTTGGACTAACCCAGGTCTGCTTCTTTTTTGCCATAATACATTAAAATTAAGAATTAAAATCTCATAAATTTTCTATAAAAATTCCTTGAATTACCAGATTCTCTCTTACTATGATGGGTCTATGCTTCTCATTAGTAGAATGGGGAATTAATTGAACGAATCATTTATCGTTACGTCTATATTCCTTTAGTGTAGCACTATCATTGTCAATCAATGCAAGTACAATATCTCAATTACTCGCATAGTTTTGATTCTTCAATAGCAGTAAATCTCAACCATTTATGCCTTTCTTGTCCATTGAATCTCATTCGGCCCTTAAGATGAAATATTTCTCAGGATTTCATTTGATGATGTCTTCCGATACTGATACATATCACTCATAATCCTCAACGGCATAAATCGGGTTTCAACAAGCTACAGTTCATATAATAGGTAAATCAAATGTCTTAAGTATGTTACGAAGATTGATACTGTTGTTTCATTTTAGAAATGACAATCACTTCTCAGTTAATCATCCAATTTTATTATCTTCATTTTTTATAATAAATCAGTTCACCTTTAGCTTTTCTGTGGCTATGAGTACAGAATTAAGGGAGTTTGATTTACCAATTCACTTTGCAATTTTAGAAACAGAAGGATATATTCCGTCATTGATTAGGTTATTAATTTCGACTAAGACCTTGTATTCTGTGGAATTTTTATTATACTCCATATAAGTTTTATATTATATATATTAAATTCATATAAGTGATTATATGAATTTGTTTGCAAAGTCAATACCTTATAATCTATTAAACCCATTATGCCTAAAAAAAATACAGGAACTAGCCTTCATTGAGCAGATAAAGCATTTCATTACAGTGACTTCAGAAATCTGATTTTCGAAACCTTCTACTGGAGAACAGCTTATCTCAATAAACTTAATGAGCAGGCAGAACATAACAATAAATTAATAAGCGTGTACCTCTGGATTTGACTATTCTTGTCTTTCTTAATTACAGGAAGTAATGCCTTTATATCTGATTTTATAGGACAATATTGAAAAAATCCTGCTATCATACAAATCTCATTTATAACCATTATGGTATTAGCAATATTTTGATTCATATGAACTCCAGTTACACAAGCCGTATATGTCTGGTTTCCAAGAAGAATTAAATCCAAATGGGATGCGGTTAAGATACACCTGAAGATTAGCTTTGTGATATTTGTGTTTTTTGCCTTTGCATCATATTACTGAAAAGATGCTTTCAGCTGGGTGTTTTCACTGATTTGGATTTTGGCATTTTTAGCCATAATTGTGCGTTATATATACTTGACCAATATAAAAAACTATAAGAACGGTTTACGCCTGTTTATCTGATTTGATTGATTGACTGCTAATTTCGAAAAACAAATTGTAAAATCACTAGAAAAAACTGAGTTTCCAAGAGACAGTACCACAAAGGATAGAATTATGTTATGATTTTTAAAAAGACACCAAAAGATGCATTCTGATTTCTTAAGGAAAATAGTAATTTATGTCTCTATTATAGGTACCCTCATAAGTTTGGTCTTTAAAACCGACTTGATAATGAATAATCTATTAAATAACTGGGGATTTATATACTGAATGATGATTGGAGTTTTCATACTCATTTGAATTATAAAAGTAGTGACTAGATATGAAGATACGATATTCCAGATTGAGAATAAAATGATACAAAAATGGTTTTTTATAGATTAGCAGAATCTTAATCACATATAGCCACACAAGAGATTAGAACTGAGTTTGCATTAATTCTACTATTTATATTTCATTTTCACCCAGTCTCAGAGCATAAAATGAATCCTATTCAAGAACAATGTAGGTAATTTTCCAGGCTAGAGTCGGACTTGTCATAGATAATCCCCTGCTTCGCAAGATTTCAATCTATCTTATCTTTCAAGTTTAACTCTGCAACTTTTCAGACTTCTTGTAGTATATATCTATATTTACACTCATTCTCGCCATTATAGGCATAAAAATAAGTCTTGTTTGTCCAATTGTCCTCGTGCATAGATAGGACTCCATCGAACTTGATATTGAATAAGTGCTGAAATAGTAATGATTGCTCTTCCTCTAGAAATTTACTTCGTTTCACTCTATTTAAATCGACTCAGTTATCGTTTTTTCTTAGGTCATTCTGGAATCAGAAGGGATTCATACAGGGTAAGATGAATATTCGCGCTGAAACATCATTTTCCCCTTCCAATTCTTTCAGAAACTCTTTCAAAGCATAAACAGGAGCTTTTTCGTTTCAATGCAATCCAGCGATGATTAAAATGGTTTTTTCGTATACCTTTGGTGCAATCTCAATTATAATGAAGTCAAATCAATTCCTAAGTCTGTACGGATTGAATCTGAATCATTTTGACTTGCAAATGGATTTAATTTCTTTTATATATTCTCTGTATGATTCCATATGTTCTATATTAAGTAATAGCATTATATAGGGTATTCCCAAAGGTTTTCATTTCGTTAATTTTAATTAGCTAAATAATTCTGCGATGCCTTTATGTTTGAATTCAATTCATCAATATTCCTGTAATCAGCGGTAAAATGGATTGTTTGCCATATAAAACACTCCACCCTCTGAAAAACTCCTAAGATGTCCGAACTTCTTATTGAGATATTCAGATATTTTTCTAAATGACATTCTCTTTCCGTTTCTTGGTTTTCTTCTTAGTCTGAAAATCTCTTTTAGAACTCTCATCTCCTCTTCAATTGGAATATATTTCTCATTCTCAAATCTAAAACCAAATGGAAGATTGCCTCAAGCATAACCTTTACCAAGCTCAACTTTCTTTTTTCTTCAGCTTGATAATCTCAATGCAATCATAGATTTTTCATATTGAGCAATAGCGCCCTTCATTTGCCTGAACATCACTCTGGATGGGTCTGATGATAGAAGGTCTGGCTCATCAATAGATATAGGTTTTACAGATAACCTCTGAAACTCAGCCAACAGATTCTCTTGTACTAAAAGGTCTCTTGCTAGTCTGTCCAATCGTAAGAATACTACGAAATCAATTTTATTGCTTTTTATATATTGAAACATTTCATTAAGTGCAGGTCTATATTCCAAAGAACCTGAAACTCACTCTTCCTTATAAATTTTTACAAGTTCAATACACTCTGACTTTGAGTAATTAACTATTGCATCATTTTGAACCTGAAGTCAAAATCAATCTGATTGTCATTCTGTTGAGGTTCTAATATAACCGATTACTTTCATATCAATTTAATTAAGACTTAAAATGCGTTTTAAGTCGGACCCAATAAAATCTCCTTCACTCGCTGAAGAAGATTCTCATAATCCATTTTCATTCAACTTTCAATAAGAAAAAACCCAGCATTTTTATACTGGATTTTGCTCTTTAGGAATCATCTTCCTTGTTCTTCGATGCTTTTGCTAATATTACGGATTAACTTCAATTTTTTTATTATTTCTTGATTTCATCAGCTTTCTTGAAGAAGGATATAGTTTTGTTCATATAATCTATTCAAGTTTCATATTAATTTACATTCTTCCTTACTTAAAGCCATAGTTCAATTTTATAATATAATTAAATTATAATAGAATATTTTGGATTCTCAAATGAAATTTAAAAGTAATTGGCTAAAACAAGCCACTAATCAGAAGCTTGTAACACTCAATAGGGACTAAAGGTGACCTCTATGACTAATTCTCTGTATGTATGACCACTATGACTACTCCCCTATGGTTGTAAGTGACCACTATGACTACTATTCTATAAGTTTTATTCAGTACAGGGAGTAAGAAGATAGATAACTAGATATTGTTTATGCTTTGGTAAGCCAATATTAATAAAATCATAAGTTTCGTAACCAGACTACTAAAAATCTGCACCATATTTCTCCGCTACCCTATCATAATTCTCAACAAAAGTTCGAAGATTGCTACGCATTAAGACCTCCAATTGATTCAAAAGAAGTCCACAAGAAATTGTGGGCTTTTTTGAAGCAA